>DPKV01000194.1 GCA_003542325.1 Anaerolineaceae bacterium | reverse complement strand
GCAACTACTCCCGTGGACGGGCTGGTGTTGATCTCCCCCATGACCTGGAAGGAACCGCGTTGGGCGACGCCGCTGCTCGATGTGGTCCGGGCATTGCTGCCGCTCTCATTTCACCCGCTGCAGCATATCCCCATGGACAGCCCCCTGCTTGAAGAAGAACTCTTCCAGTACCAGCCGGAATTTGATAAAGAGGACCCGGACCAGGTGGAAGAAATGCGCCATTTGGAGATTCCCCTGATGATCCTGGACCAGCTCCGGGAAGTTGGCCGGGAAGGGCTGGCGGCTGCGCCTCAGGTCAATGTGCCAACCCTGGTGATCCAGGGCAGGCAGGACAAGGTCATCCAGCCCAGGTGGACGGAAGAGATGACCAAACAGATCCCCGGTTTGGTGGACTATGTCACGGTTGACGGGTCGCACAGTCTGACCATGCCGCGCTGTCCATCTTTCGATAATGTGTCATCTGCCGTCGTTGAGTTTGGGGAACAGATTCGGGATCGATAGCCCTCCGGCCTTACCCTCTAAACCGAACCGCCCGCAATCCATTCAGTGTGACCAGCAGGGAAACGCCCATATCCGCCATGACCGCCATCCAGAGCGGCGCATAGCCCATCAGGGCAACCCCCGCCACCAGCAGCTTGGTCGCCAGGCTGAAGACGATGTTCTGCCGGACCAGCCGGTTCGCAAAGGCAGAAAGCCGGATCGCGAAGGGCAGTTTCGCAAGGTCATCCGCCATCAGTACCACATCTGCCGTTTCCATCGCCTGCGCACTGCCGCTCCCGCCCATGGCGATCCCCAGGTCCGCCGCGGCCAGTGCGGGTGCGTCGTTGATCCCATCCCCAACCATCGCCACAGAGCCATAACGCTGGTGCAATGCCGAGACTGCTTCCTGTTTATCACCGGGGAGCAGGTTGGAACGGATATCATCCATCCCAAGGGTCTGCCCCACTACTGCCGCTACGGTGGCGTTGTCACCGGTCAACAGGACGGTATGCTTTCCCATATCGTTCAAGGACCGGACGATAGCCTGAGAGTCATCCCGCAGGGTATCCGCCACAGAGATGAAACCCCGGACATGGTCGCCATCACAGAGCAGCATCGCTGTCTTCCCATCCGCCTCGGCCTGGTCCACCCACTCATGGACAACGGCTGGGATGCGATGCTCTTCCTCAAATAACCGCAGGCTGCCAATCGTCATTAAATGTCCGTTGACCATTCCTTCCAAGCCCTGCCCGCTGCGAGTCCGCAGTCCCTCGGCCGCCGGGTAACGCCCTGTGACCTGGCGCTTCTCCGCTTCCGCAGTAATCGCCTGCGCCAGGGGGTGGCTGCTGTGCTGCTCAAGGGCAAAAGCCAATGCAACCATATCATCACAGGCGTCACATCCCGCCTCGCCGATACAATCCAGATCACGGCTGTCCACAACCTCCGGCTCACCCTGGGTCAGCGTGCCTGTCTTGTCAAAAGCAAAAGCGCTTACCCTGGACAACTGCTCCAGGAAGACGCCGCCTTTAAATAAGACACCTTCCTTTGCAGCCCGGGTCAGGGCTGCCACCATTGTCACCGGCGTGGAGATCACCAGCGCGCAGGGGCAGCCGATCACCAGCAGCACCAGCGCCCGGTGGAGCCAGCCGCGGGTGCCGTCCGCCAGGTTCAGGAAAGGCGCATTGAAGAACATGGGTGGCACGACGGCGACCAATGCCGCCAGAACAACCATCACCGGTGTATACACTTTTGCAAATTTATCAATGAACTTCTGACTTTTGGATTGGCGGGATTGCGCTTCGGTGACCATGGCGATGATCCGGCTCAGGGTGCTGTCGGCTGCCAGGTGGGTCACTTCCACTATGATTTGCCCGGTGCCGTTGACCGTTCCGCTGAAAACTTCCATGCCCGCTGCTTTCCATACAGGGATGCTCTCGCCTGTGACAGGGGCCTGATTAATATCGCTCTCGCCTTCCAGGATGGTTCCATCCACCGGGATTCGGTCCCCGGCCCGAACAAGGATTTTATCTCCCAACGAAAGACTATCCACTGGGACCAGACGTTCATCAGCATCCCCAAAAAGGATCGCATGCGATGGTTTCAGCTTCGTTAATTGCGACAACGTCCCCCGTGCCTTCTCGTTGGTAAAACCTTCCAGGGCTTCCGCCAGGTCAAAGAGCAGGATCATGGAAGCAGCTTCAGCATACTCGCCGATCACCACCGCGCCAATCCCGGCCAGGGTCATCAGGAAATTGATATTAAAAGTATGGTTGACCCACAGGTTAACGACACCGCTGCGGGCGATAGGCCAGCCTGCGAGAACCAGGGCTCCAATTTGAAGGCTAATGGCAACCCATTCCGGCAGACCCAGCCAACCCGCAGCCAGCGAAAGGAAAATAATTCCCCCGGCGATCAAAGCCAGGCGGGTTTCGAGGCTTTGCAGGAGGTACCGCCAAAACCCGACCAGAGCATTGGGCTCATCAGCAGGACTTTTACCCGCCTGCTGTTCATCATCCACGCCATAACCGAGTTTGGCAATCGTCCCCCGCAGGGCTTTTTCATCCACATTTCCGCGAACGGTCAGGGCAGCATCGAAAAAGGATAACTGAGCGGATTCCACCCCTTCCATGTGCGCAATGGACGCTTCCAGCCCCCTGGCACAGTCCACACAATCCAAACCTGAAATCTTCAGCCGATACTCAACCATTAATCACCTCTAATCAGTCAATCAGGATATGCTCAAGCGTGCGGGTATAGATGTCCCGGATATGATCGTCCGCCAGCGCATAGTAGACTTCACGGCCGTCTTTCCGGTGCCGGACAATATCCAGATTGCGCAAAAGCCGCAACTGGTGGGAAACCGCGCTCTGGGATACAGACAGATGGTCCGCCAGGTCGCCTACGGTGCGCTCGCCGTTAAACAGGAGCGCCATGATCCGTAGGCGGGTGGGGTCGCCCAGCGCTTTGAAGCTGTCCGCCATGGTCATGATGACCTCATCGGCCAGCAGTTCCGGATCGATCTTCTCCATGACTAGTTCGTTCATCATCCCGGCGTCTCCTGATTATATGAGCATATATTCATATATATATTATAACAAACAACTTCCCCCTGTCAAGGATCCAGGATTCATTTATTGTTCGCGAAAAAATCCCTCCAAAATTAATTGCCATGACCTGCTTTATCCGTTATAATTATCAAATAATATCTGCTTCAATGACAATCTACTTAAAATAGGGAAGATGAAAGAAACAACCGAATCAAGTTCAATAGATAGTGACAGTCCTTGTGATGACCAATATCCGGGGACAAAACTAGGAAGTCTAATGCATCCATAGAAGAAGTCTGACCGCCCTCTTTTTAATATGGCAGGAGACGGGATTGCATCGGTCTCCTGTTTTGTCTTAATCTACAGAAACCGCAAAAAGAGGTGCATAATGATCTATTTTAGCCAACTAATCAATCAAAAAGTTTGGGATGGCTTCGGCAGCATTGTGGGGAAACTGGATGATATCCTGATCGATGCCACAGAGAAGAAATTGCCGCCAGTGGTGGCATTGCTTCTCAAAAAAAATCCAGCTGGAATCAGTTATATCCCATCAGACCAGATCGCCAGCCTTTGGCCAAGCATCACCTTGCGGGTGGGTGCTGATCGAATCAGGCCTTTTAACCCCACCGGGCATGAGCTGCTGCTGTTGGACCGTGTCCTCGATCAACAAATTGTGGATACAGAAGGCAAACGGCTGGTCCGGGTGAATGACCTGCAGTTGGCACGTACCGGTGACCAATTTGTCTTAACCGGTGTAGACGTAACCGGAACAGGACTCCTTCGACGGCTGGGGTTGGAGAAGGTCGGGCGTGCTCTGGGTAATATGATCAACAAACAGCCCGAGACGGTTGTCATCCCCTGGGAATTTGTCGCCTCAATCGAACATGATGACCCTCTCCGGTTGAGTGTTTCACAGAATAAACTGGTCAAAATGCCTCCTGCTGATATTGCGGCGATTGTGGATACTTTGGACCGCCACACCACAACAGCCTTGCTGCAAGGCTTTGATAATGTGGCCCTTGCAGACACTTTGGAAGAAAGTTCCCCGGAATTGCAGGCCTCCATCTTATCGAATATGAATCCCGAACGGGCTGCGGACATCCTTGAGGAAATGGACCCTGACGAGGCGGCAGACGTCCTCGCCGATTTACCGAACCGCACAAGCGAGGCATTGCTTGATTTAATGGAACAGGATGAGGCCCATGACGTCCTTACCTTGTTGAACTATCCGGAAGACACAGCCGGTGGCATCATGACGACTGAATTCGCCTTTATTCCCGACCATTTATCCACCCGTGAAGCAATAGACTACCTGCGCCATTCCGAAGACGCTCAAGAAGATGAGGTGATGTATTACGTCCATATTCTGGATGAAGCGCACCGCCTCAAAGGGATTGTGACGCTGCGCGATTTGGTCATGTCCCACCCTGAAGAAAATTTGGATAAATGGGAAGAATCAGATGAGATCTTCGTTGAACCATTGACACCTCAAAAAGAGGTGGCCTACCTTATTGCAAAATATGATCTTCTTTCCATCCCTGTCATAGACCCCGATTCCAAGAAAATGTTGGGCATTGTCACTGTTGATGATGCTATTGATACATTATTACCCACCGCGTGGAAGAAACGCCTTCCCCGTTTGTTCTAACATGCACAAAGGAATAATTTATCAATGAAAAAAATCAAAATTCCCGGATGGCTCAAACGTATCGGCATCTATCTGGCGATTCTTGGGCCAGGATTGATAACGGCCAGTGCTGATAATGATGCACCAGGGATTGCCACATACTCCATGGCGGGTTCAACATATGGGTATCAATTCTTATCAATTATCCTGATCGTCACAATTGGAGAGGTGGTCATACAGGAAATGGCTGCCCGCATGGGTGTTGTCACCGGAAAAGGGACTGCTGACCTCATACGGGAACGATTTGGCGTAAAAGTCACTGCTTTTGCCATGCTGGCCCTCCTCATTGCAAATTTAGGAACCACTGTCGCCCAGATTGCCGGGATTGCAGCCTCGGCAGAATTATTCGGCATCAGCAGGTATTTTATCGCGCCTCTGGCTGCGGTCATCGTCAGCCTGGCAGTGCTCAGAGGTTCATACCGATATATCGAAAAGGTCCTGCTGGTTCTTTCGCTCTCAGCAATCAGTTACATCGTTACTGTCATCCTGATCAATCCGCCCTGGGGTGAAGTGGCCAAGGCGATTGTATTGCCTTCCTTTGATTTTGAACCGCAATTCATCGTTGCCGTTCTGGCCACTATTGGCACAACCATTACCCCCTGGGGAATTTTTTACCTCCAAGCCTCGGTTGCTGACAAAGGGCTTGATGTGAAGGATTATAAATATACCAAGGTAGACGTTACTTTTGGCGCCGTCTGGGGCAACATCATTTCCGCTTTCATTATTATCTCGACAGCAGCCACCCTGTTTATTCACGGTATTTCTGTGGACAGCGCAGAACAAGCCGCATTGGTTTTGGAACCCCTGGCTGGGCCTTGGGCGAAGATCCTGTTTTCAGCGGGTTTGCTGGGCGCATCCCTTTTAGCACTTGCCGTCCTTCCTCTTTCCACCACATATGCCGTCTGCGAAGCATTCGGTTTTGAAAGGGGACTCAACCGGAATTTCAAAGAGGCTCCGGTCTTTTATATTATCTATTCAGCAATCATCGCATTGAGCGTCGTTATTGTCCTGATTCCGGGGATGCCTTTATTCTCCATCATGTGGATCTCTCAGACGGTCAATGCAGTCCTTCTACCCATCCTGCTTATCCTTGTGCTCAAACTTGCAAACAACGGTCAACTCATGGGGAAATGGAAAAACACGAAGGTTCAGAATATTCTGGGGATTGGTCTGACCATCTTTATCAGCCTGGTCACCATCGCCCTCATTATTACCTCGTTTCTGGGAATAGGCACATGAACCAAAAGGAATAAACTTAATCGAATATCAGGAACGGCGAAATAAATTATATTCCAGCCTGGCCAGAATGATCCCGGAGATGAAAATCGCCACAGGGAGGGTCAGATACCAGACGGTGATCCTGACGGTAAGGATGGCCAGGATGGCGGTCGCCACAAACAGAATCAGCCCCAATATCAGCATGACCCGATAGGCAATTCCCAAAGCCTTTATCTTTTGAGTCGTTCTGTCTTTTTCTTCTGACGCCATAGCTTTTTCCTTATCCAAGTCTTCTTGTTTTTTTTACACGCATCTTCCAGAAGTAACTAATAGGCTCTTCATGGAAGAGATAAAAGGGGTGCTCTTTTTATGTTTCTATCCCTGGTAGTCAGCGATGTATTTGAACAGAACGGCCGTCAGCAGGGCGTCATCCACCGCACGGTGCGAGTTCGGCAGGGGAATGCCGCTCATTGCGCCGGCCGCTTCCAGTTTGTGCAGCTTGTAGCCCCGGCCGCGCGGGTCGGGCATGCCATAAAAAGCCGCATACAACTTCATTACGCAAAAGAAATACCGGTCGTCCAGCGGC
>DPKV01000230.1 GCA_003542325.1 Anaerolineaceae bacterium | reverse complement strand
CGGCGGATCACTTGGACGGACGGAAGCCACCGGTTTTGGTGTGACCTATAATGTCCGGGAGGCCATGAAACGTCTGAAGATTGATTCCACCAAATCCGTTGCTGCGATCCAGGGCTTTGGAAACGTCGCTCAATATGCAGCCAAAGGGTTCATCAGCCAATTGGGCGGCAAGGTAATCTGCGTGAGTTACTGGGACCGCGAGGACCGCACCTCATATACCGTCAGCAAAGCGGACGGGATCGATCCGGACTTCCTGATGAGCATCACCGATCAATACGGCTCGATTAGCAAGGACGATGCCATCAAGGCCGGTTATAAGATCGAATCCGGGGAGGCCTGGATCGGAAAAGAAGCGGATGTCCTTATTCCGGCTGCCCTTGAAGGCCAGATCAATGCCGAGACGGTCAAGGAAATCCATGACCGGGTCAAGATTGTGGCGGAAGGCGCAAACGGCCCCACGACACCCGAGGCGGATGAGGCTCTTAAGGCGCATGATGTTTTTGTGATCCCGGACTTCCTGTGCAACTCCGGTGGTGTGACCACATCTTATTTCGAGAGCGTTCAGAATGACATGAACTTCTATTGGACGAAGAAGGAAGTCCTTGAGCGCCTGGATGATAAAATGACTCAGGCCTTTGAAGATGTCTATGACATGGCTCAAACTCAGAAGGTCTTTATGCGCGATGCTGCTTATATGGTGGCGATCAACCGTGTAGTGAAAGCAATGGAACTGCGCGGCTGGCTCTAAGCCGTAGACAGTTTTCGGAAGAGACAAATCCCCCGTGTGACCTCACCGGGGGAGGCGTCTTTAAAAGGCAGGTTTACTTTGGATAGCTGAAATCGGCGGATAGCCCGAAATGATCGGAAAGATATAATGCCGGGTCATCCGTAAATTGCCGGTTACCGATCAAATGACAGTCCCGGAGGGTCAAATTGCCCCGTGAGAAGAAGATGTAATCAATCGCAAGGCGGGTTATATCCTGCCCCTGAGCAGTCAATGGCGTGGGAAAGGTGTACACAGGTTCCTGACCGTGGCAGGCGGCATAAGCGGAGGTCAGGGTCTTTTTGAATAATTGAATTGTGCTTGAGTTGGGTATGGCGTTCATATCGCCCGCCAGGATATTGGGTGTTTCGGACCCGTTTATCCAATCCAGTACAGCCTGTGCCTGGGGGTAGCGGATCGATTCGTCTGTCAGCGGTTGATGATGCAGATGGGTATTGAAGAATGTGACCGGTCGGTCAGTGATAAGCACCTGTACTTTTTGAGCGACCCGCCAGATGTTTGGCAGGGCAATATCGTCAAAAGCCAGAACGGGCAGCCTGCTCAGGATGGCAATGCCTTCCCGTTCGCTCAATTCACCCCGGCAGCGTGTCAAATACGCATTATATAAAGGTTTTCCCAGTTTCGCATTTAACTGGTCTGCAATCAATTCGGCCTGGTTCAACCGACCAATGGCTGTAGATACTTCCTGAAAGCCAATTAAATCCGGCTTTTCTTTCAGCAGGGTGTGAATAAGCAGAGGAAAGCGGTCATTCCAGCGGTCGGCGCTGTTTCGCAGGTTAAGGGTGACGACATTCATAACTTGTTTATTATAGTATCATCGAGAATCCAATGGGTTAAGTTCAAAAGGGAACCTTAAAATTAATAAAAATTCTATGCAACGTTTAGTCATTATTGTGCTAAAATAAGAGTGAAGACAGCGTTATCAGGATGCCCCCCTCATCCTAAGCGCTGTCTTCACTTATTTACCTGTAAACAAGGGGGGTTAGTTTGTGCTTATGGGAATAAACAAATTCAGGCACATGGTTCAGGGTGGTAAATGTCCACCTGATAAGTAAAAAGGCCGATTCATCTGAGCCGGCCTTTCCTGCCTGGTACGAAAGGTTATCTGCCATTCGCCTTAATTTTATGCTTCCCTGAATTCGCCTTCCACAACATCTTCGTCGTTTCCGTGGCCATTATCCTGCGGCCCGCCGGTTTCATCGGGTGCGCCCTGCTCCTGGTAGGCAGCCTGGCCGATGGTTTGCAGGTCGTTCTGCAGGGCATTGATCAGGTTTTGGATCCGGGCTTTGTCGTCGCCCTGGATGGCCTCTCGCAATGCTTTGACTTTGCTTTCCACGTTGCTTTTCTGGTCAGCGGTGAGTTTGTCGCCCATATCTTTGACCAATTTCTCGGCCTGGTAGGCAATGGTGTCACCCTGGTTCCGGACCTCGACCAGTTCCTTGCGGGCTTCGTCAGCCGTACGGTTCCTGGCAGCTTCATCCACCATCTTTTCAATATCAGCTTTGTTCAGGTTGGTTGAGGCGGTGATGGTTACGCTTTGTTCTTTGCCGGAGGCTTTATCTTTGGCTTTCACGTTCAGGATTCCGTTGGCATCAATATCGAATGTGACTTCAACCTGCGGCACCCCACGAGGCGCTGCGAGGATACCTTCCAACCGGAAGCGTCCCAGTGTCATGTTGTCCGCGGCCATGGGGCGTTCGCCCTGGAGCACGTGGACATCAACCGAGGTCTGGTTGTCTTCAGCGGTGGAGAAGACCTCTGTCTTTTTGACGGGGATGGTTGTGTTCCGTTCGATCAGGGGGGTCATCACGCTGCCCAGTGTTTCCACACCCAGCGACAGCGGGGTCACATCCAGCAGGAGGACATCTTTTACGTCTCCGGCCAGGACACCGCCCTGGATGGCTGCGCCAACGGACACGACCTCATCGGGGTTCACGCCTTTGTTGGGTTCCTTGCCGCCCGTCAGGTCCCGGACCAAATCCTGGATCATGGGCATTCGGGTTGCGCCGCCGACGAGGACGACTTCGTCAATTTTATCCACGGTCAGGTTCGCATCCTTGATGGCTGCGTTGAAGGGTTTTCGGGCACGATCCACCAGGTGGGTGGTCATCTGGTCAAATTTCGCTCGATTGAGTTTGAGCAATAAATGTTTCGGCCCACTGGCGTCAGCGGTCACGTAAGGCAGGTTGATCTCAGTTTCCATCAGGGAGCTTAATTCGATCTTGGCCTTTTCAGCGGCCTCACGCAGACGCTGGAGCGCCTGGCGGTCTTGCCGCAGGTCAATCCCCTGTTCCTTTTTAAACTCATCAGCAGCCCAGTTGACGATCACTTCATCCCAGTCGTCGCCGCCCAGGTGGGTGTC
>DPKV01000051.1 GCA_003542325.1 Anaerolineaceae bacterium | reverse complement strand
TGGCGATCTTGACCGATTCGTCTTCATTCTCATCTTCGCCAATCGCTTCTATGTGGCGGACAACTTCGTCCAGAAGGTCTCCTGTGCCGGTACCATGCAGGGCGGAAATGGCATACGGGTCGCCCATGCTCAACTCATAGAACTCAGCAGCGACCTGGCGGATTTTTGCGCTTTCGGCTTTGTTAACAACCAGGAGGATCGGCGGCTTCAATTCGCCATCCACATTGTGCTGTTTTTTACGGAGGATTTCAGCGATCTCATGGTCAGCGGGCGTGACCCCAACCTGCCCGTCCACGACAAACAGGATCAGATCTGAATCCTGAATAGCCAGTTCGGCCTGCTCGCGAATTTCTGTAATGAAGTCCACGGATCCAATGGAAAGCGGTTCCTGGTTTTTGATGCGGGTTGGGTCAATCCCGCCTGTGTCCATCACCAGGAAATAATGACCGCACCAATCCGCTTCAGCCAAAAGGCGGTCGCGGGTGGTTCCGGGCACTTCATCCACAATCGCCAGACGTTCCCCGGTCAGGCGGTTAAAGAGCGCGCTTTTACCTACATTGGGTCTGCCCACAAGGGCAATCACAGGTTTTGCCATAGGCAGTGATTATACCTTATTACAATGATAGTGAATGGTGCACGGTGAATGGAGAATGCGTGATCAGGCACTGGGTATTAGATGATTAGGCCATCAAGTATGAGATATCAGGCAATTAGGAAGAAGGATTACGGGGAGTGAAACCTCACTTCAGTCCGAAATGGATACCATGCAAAAAGCACAACAAATCTTCCTTTGTGCCCCATCGTGTCCACTGTGGTTGATTGTTTCTTCCATCAAATAAAGAATTGAAAAACTCCCTGAAAGAGTCGTTCTTCGGGGAGTTGGGTATTCTTTGGATCTGAAGCAGGTCAGGTTAGTTGGTGATGGTAACTTCAATTGTGCTGGGCAGGATGGCGTCCACATTCACATCTTCTGTATCCAGAATGACTTCAGGTACAAGCTGGTATGTGCCCGGACCTCGGCCGGTCAGATCAATCATGACCATGATGGTTGCCGGATTTAAGCCTTCGAGCTGGTCGAGCGGACCGGAAAGGTAGACATCGACAAATTCCGGTGAGACCTCTGCTTTTAATCCTGTTGTCAATCCTATGAATTGGATAGGAATATTGGTCAGGCTGATGCTGCTTTCAATTGGATCGATCCCGATTTGGACGATGACCATTTGGCTGTCGACAACATTAATACCTTCAGGGAGATTGAGGTTAACTCTTATCTCAATATCCTCGTTAGCGCCGTTAAGGTTGATGGGGGTGGTCTCAAGGTACCCTTTGATGCTAGCCAACAGGTTGGGGTCGGATGAGAAAATGGTCACCGTTGCCGGATCCGCATAGATATAGGTCAGTTTATAACCGGCAGCTATCTGCCCGGTAGTCACGATCTTGACGACCACGATGTCATAATCGGCTCGTTTCGTCACAGGCAGGGTCAAGTCGATCGTGCTGGGTGTGATGGACAGGGACTTGATCTCATGGCCTTCCACATCCAATGCGATTACTTGTGCAGACCGTTGAACTATCTCCGAGACACCTTCCACATCCACTTTAACAACCACCTGATCGATGGCTTCCATGAGAGATTGTGGGCCTGTCACTTGAGCTGTCGTGCTGCTTAATTCGGCCGCTTGCAATTCAAATCCAATCGCCGGGTTGCCGATGGTTTTGGTCCCAATTGGGAAAGTTTCTGTTACGACCGATTCGAGTTTGATAAAGATGGAGGACGGCTCTGATTTAACAACCTCCGCTGGCGATAAACCAATATTGACCTGGGGCGTGAGGGTATGCACACCGGCTTCCAATCCTGACAGGTCCAGGGTCACACTGACCAGGGACCNNCTTGTCCAAGGACCGTTCATTTTCAAGCTGATTGAGGATGGACGCTGGCGCGCGGATGGACAGGTCCACTTCTTCGTCGATTTCATTGACGATCATCAGGTTCGGGTTCAACCCGATAATGTCCATCTGAACGGATTGTGGGAAGGTCCGGGTTTCGGTTGGGTCAGATGCGGTAACGGCGTAAACCCAAACAGCAATGGCAAAGAAGAGGGCCGTCAGGAGTGAGGGGAGGTTTTTGGTGAGCTTGCTCAGGTTCTTCATGATTCTCCTCCATCCGGTTTATGGGTGTCTTTAAAGGAGAAGAGGCCCAGGAAGCGTGCCAGGATTCCATCGCTGCCGGTAAATTCCGTGGGTTGGAAGAAAGCGTAAAGTGTATTCTGGAGACGCTCCATATTGAGACGGCGGATCATCCGCCCATCCTGGGCGATGGAGATGCTGCCGGTTTCTTCGGAAACAACCACGGCGATGGAATCGCTGACTTCAGAGATGCCGAGGGCAGCCCGATGCCGTAAGCCCATGGTCCGGTCGGGTGTGCGATTCAACACACCGCTGGAGGAGAGGGGCATCACGCATGATGCCGCCACAACTTTGTCTTTGACGATGATCACTGCACCGTCATGAAGCGGTGTATTGGGATAGAAAATCTGGAGCATTAATTCCGGTGTCACCTCAGCCTGTAATGGGACACCCGTCTCCGCATATTCTGACAGCCCTTGCATCCGCTGCAAAATGATCAACGCGCCATGGTGTCTTTCCGAAAGACGACCACAAGCCTGGACTACAGCGTCCAAAGTGGCATGCAATTCCTTTTCAGTGACATTGCGGTTTCGGGACAGAAAGGAGACATTGCCTGCCCGGCCAAGACGTTCCAGCGCACGGCGGATTTCCGGGGCGAAGATGACCGGGATGGCAAAGACCAGCGCAGGCAGGACGGAACTGATCAGCCACGAAAAAGCGGGCAGATCAATCAGACTGGTGAGGACCGCCAGCAGGACGACGATTAAGATGACGCCGCGCAACAGTACCACGGCTTCCGTTTCCCTGAGCAGCACGAGTACGGCGAAAAAGATTGCCGATACCAGGATGATATCCAGCAGGTCAGCCCAACCGAAACGTTGGAAGAGAAAGGAGATATCGTTTAAAAATTCGGTCATACTTAATTAACTCAATCGTAAAAAATGGTTATGGGTTGATTCGAAAGGTTCACCAATGAGCTTTATCCAGGGATTTTTCTCCGTGGTGATGGCCTGCTTCCAATCCAGGTAGGTCACTTTATCTTTCTGTAGCTGTTTGTACCCGTATTGAGGCAGTGCTTTGGTAAACGTTGATGCGATGTTGCCCGGGACGATCAACAATTCACATTGATTGGCCTTTGCATGCGCCTCAAAAGCAAGCAAAGCAACTTCCGCCTGGTCCGGGGTGGGGGTTGGCGGGATTACCTGTTTGATTTTGCCCGTGAAATTCTGTGATTCCCAGACGATTAATTGACTTAGCGTATGATCTTTCATCACCGGAGTCACAACCTTGGATGCCATCCACTGAAAAAGCATTTCGTGAGGTTCTTTGAGGTGTTCATTAATGAAGGCGGAAAGTTGTGAAGAGGGAAAAGACCCGGCTGGGTGAATCCACCAACTATCGATGATATTAATGTGCAGGGATTCGAGGGCGCTATTCATTTGAATTGTATCATTAAGCGCGGTATGAACCTGATGCCATGTGCTCTCAAAAGTCCTATCAGTATGAATAACCACATCGGCAAGCGAAAGTTTCTCGGTTTGCAGTGGTTGCGCATCAATGCGCTGTTGGGCAATGTCCGCTTCCATCCTGCGGATGTTGATGAGACGGGAAAGCTGCTCTTCTCTGGAAACATGGCTGACCCACAGTGAGTCGATTAGGTTTGCCAAAGATGATTCCATTAATTTAATCGCTTCAATGGCGATCACGGGGAGGACAGCCGCTTCAATTCGCCGTTGGATGGCGTTTGTTATCGCCGGATGGGTAAAACTTTCCAGTTGTTGCAGGGAATTGGGGGAAGAAAAGACGATTTCTGCCAGTTTTTTTCTGGTAATTTCGCCGGTCCGGGTCAGAATTTGGCTTCCGAAGGCATCGACAACCTGCCTGTAGGCTGATCCGCCGGGGTACAGGACACGATGCGCAATAATATCAGCGTCAATTCCCAAAGCACCGTGATTGACCAGCATCTGCCGGACGACGCTTTTCCCTGTGGCTATATTCCCGGTTAACCCGATGATGCGCTTGACTAATGTCATTGTATGCCTGATCCCATGTGGAAGTATACCCTATTTGGCTCCAGTGTTTCGGGTGGGAATGACAGGGTGGGAATGCTATAATTTGATTATGCTCCTCTCAATTCTGGAACGATCTGCACGCGAAAAATGTCATTTGACACCGGACCGACCTATTCTGGTTGGTGTTTCTGGCGGCGCGGACAGCATGGCCCTGATGGTTGGTTTGCATGAATTGGGTTATCTGCCGGTGGTTGCCCATCTGGATCACGGCATCCGGGACGAATCGGCAGAAGATGCGTCCTATGTTCAAGCCGCAGCGGAAAACCTGGGTTTACCGTTTGTCCGCACTCGGATAGATGTCTTGAAATGGGCAGAGAATAAAGGCCAGTCCCTTGAGGAAGCCGCCAGGGAGGTTCGCTATACCTTCCTTTTCGAACAGGCGCGAGACCACCACGCTCAGGCCGTGGCTGTGGCGCACCAGGCGGACGACCAGGTGGAAACCGTCCTGATGCATTTCCTGCGGGGGGCAGGCTTACCAGGCCTTTCCGGGATGTCCTTTCGGAAGGTGATGCCGATCTGGGATTTGGAAATTCCGCTGGTGAGGCCGCTCCTGGACGTCTGGCGGGAGGACGTTGAAAGATACCTGTCCAAAAAAGGTGTATCGCCTCGCTTTGATGAGAGCAACCTCGACCGGACCTATTTCCGGAATCGGCTGCGCCATGAGCTGATCCCCAGCCTTGAGACGTATAACCCCCAATTTCGGCAGGTCCTTAACCGGACGGCTGCCGTGCTGGCCGGGGACGAGGCATTCCTGGATGAATTGACTCAAGCTGCATGGAAGTTGTGCCTGATCAATGAGGAGAAAGGCAGAGTCCAGCTGTCCAGGCCGGCATTTCAGCAGGTTGCAGTGTCCATTCAGCGACGGTTACTGCGACAGGCGGTTTCAGAATTGCGTCCCGACCTGCGGGATGTGGGCTTTGAGGTGATTGAACGCGCCCTGGTCTTGATTGACGCTCCAGGTGACGGCAAGACGCTGGACCTGGCCGCGCGGGTGGACCTGACCCTTTTGGGTGATACACTGGTGATCAAGGCATGGGAGACGGATCTGCCGGATGGCGGAGGGGCGTTGCTGCCCTTTCCGGAATTTGTGGCTGATTTATCCGAGGGAGGTCATCTTTCCCTGCGCAATGGCTGGGGTCTCGAGGCAGAAATGCTGGCCGATCTCCCGGGAGATGCTCCAGCGCGGGCAGCAGAAAGACCAGCGAACGAAGTCTGGCTGGATGCGGACCGGTTGGATTTCCCCCTGACAGTGCGCGGCTGGCGGGATGGGGAGCGCTGGCAGCCGTTGGGGATGGAAGGACATTCGCAGAAGTTGAGCGATTTCTTTATCAACGAGAAGGTGCCGGAGCATTTGCGCGGAATCTGGCCGCTGATTTGCAGCGGAGATCGGGTTGTTTGGGTTGTCGGGCTGCGCCCAGCGGAGATAGCGAAGGTGACCAGGGAGACAAAGAAGGTGGTATGGTTGAGATTATTCAAGGATTTATAGGAAAGCGAGCTATTTATGAAAAAATTTAAATGCTCTAGAAATACCGAGTTGAAAAACGGGTACCCAAAGCTCCCTCAGAGAAGCAGATAGAGCATTGATACATGGTTATAATTCCAAATATCTGTAGATGTTGAATTATCTGGATAAATTGAATAGTGGGGAATAGAGTGACCGAATCGGAATAATCATACCCAAAACGAAAAATTTATCCCTTTCAAAGTTATGACTTCTGACAGGATGGTGAATATTTCATTACCATTGTCACCCTGCAACCGGACTTGCCTGTTTGGGTCTGTGACAAATGATGAAATGGAAGTAAACGCTGCCGGAGAAATGGTTGTACAAGTCTGTTACGAAATCCAAAAAGTGATTAATGGTCTGCAGATTGACCCTCTTAAAATTATGTCCAATCACATCCATTTTATTGTTCATACTAAACATGGTGTAGGGTCGGGCCTCTGTGCCCGACCGGGGGAATAAAACTCAATACAGAATGGTAAGAATAAATCTTTCCCCATAAAAAATCCGATTCCTTTGTTTGATATTGTGAGGTGGGTAAAATCACTCACTACCTATAGATATGTAGAAGGCGTTAGATAGTCTGGTTGGAAAAGCTTTGAATGGAAACGGAGTTTTTATGAACATACCATTAGGAATGAGCGGGAACATCAAGCTATTGTGGATTAGATCTTGATGGATCCGGCGAATTGGGAAAAGGATGGAGTCCATGACTTGTAGACGTACATCCCCTTACATTTCTTAAGGAGACAATTTTTTTGAGAATACCGAGTTTGATTTATCAGTGAATTTCGAATAAGAAAAGGGCGGGCACAGAGGCCCGCCCCTACAGAATATTCCGTTTAATAATAAAATCCTATTACAGGGTAAAAAAATTATTCTTCGTCCTCATCATCCTCGTCCGGGAGGTTGAAACCCTGTTGCAGGGCCAGTGTGCGCAGCTTGCGGCGCACCTCGCGGAACTGGATCTTGGAAACACCTAATTTCTGGCGGATTTTATCCGGTTCCACACCATCGGTCAGGTCCATCAATGCTGAGGTCCAGCGGCACATATCAAATGAGATGCGTTTTTCAAAGCCGGCCGCCCGGGTGATATCTTCCAGAATATACTCCATTCGACGCGGGGTCCAGGGGAACAGGCGCTCTTCCGGCTCGTATTGGGCTGCGTATTCATTGAAAGATTCAATCCATTCGGGGGAAAGGGTGATCTTGCGTTCCTTATACCGGTACCGGGGATTGGTGTAGCGAATGAACACAAAGGCATCCTCGGGGTCTTCGATGGAAAGGTGGTTGAGGTCGATCTCCCGACATTCGCCTTTCTTAATCGCCGTCTCCAAAAGTAGTCTGAGCAGGGTATAAGGACGGGCATCGGGTTCATCGGCTTCCCGCATGGCGGTTGCGGCTGCCAGCGCCGCTTCGACTTCCTCACGGGTCATCACCTGGGGCAGCGGGCTGGTGACGGAACGCTGTACCAGTTTTTCGGCGGGGTCCACAAGGATCACACCGCTGTTTTGCAGCCAGCGGAAGAAACTTTTTACGGATGTGATCCGGCGGGATAGGCTTTTTGGGCTGCAGGGAACGCCGCGCTCATTTTGAAGCCATTCGGTAAACTTTTCCAGGTCCGTCAGGGAAATATCCCCGATCGTTTTATCCGGGGCCAGGAAACCATCCAAAAGGTTGAGGTCGGCGACAAAGGCTTTAACGGTATATGGAGAACGTCCCTGATCGTTGAGGTAATACTTCCAGGCCTGGATGACGGGCTGAAGGTAGGTGCGTTCGGTTAAGTGGGCGGGTATTCCCTGGTCTTCTGATGGTTGGTTTGTCATGAGGCCTCGCGGAAAAATTCGTGTAGTCAGTGAATAGACATAGTGTAATTTAAACTTGAGCGAATGTCAATCGTCTTCTTTATCTTACCCGCCGGAAGTAGCGAGCCTGGCTTCAAGTTTAGCTAGATTATGGTAGACCCCCGGGATTTTTAAAATCCCGGGGGTTTAGTTGCAGAAAAAATTATCGATTTGCAGAAGGAATTACTGCAACGCCAGGGCTTCTATGATCAGATCCTGAATCGCAGCGGTGTCCGGCATCAGGACCTGCGCGCCGGCGGCTGTATACCAATCGTAGACGTAATTGTAATCAATCACGTAGTTCCGGATATCCCGGTTTGAACTGATCGTGCTTGCGAAAGGCAGAAGGTTCAACACTTCACCCAGACCGATATCCGTCTGAACATAGGTGATATATGCGTTATACAGGTCCGGCGCTTTCAGGATGACATCCAGGCTCACCAGCCGGTCAAAGATCGCTTCGACTACTTCCTGAGCACGTCGGGTGCGGTCAATGTCGTTGGTTGAATGGCGGGAACGGGTGTACCATAAGGCCACATCCCCATTCATGTGCACCAGGCCAGGCCCGACACTGCAATACCCGCTGGCGTTGATCCATGTCCCACAGGTATCAGTGAGGTTCTGGGTTGTTTGAACATCGATCCCGCCCAGGTTATTGATCACGGCTTTGAAGCCTTCAAAATCCACCATGATATAATAATCGGGCCGGATACCGAAGTTTGACTCAAAGGTCTCCGCCAGGAGGTCAAAACCGCCATATTGGAAGGCGGAATTGATCCGCTGGTATCCCCAACCGGGGATGTTGACGTACAGGTCACGCGGAAATGAAATGATGCTGACAAAGCCATCCTGCGGATTCAAGGAGACCCAAAGGGTAACGTCCGTCCGAAATCCGCCGTCATCCGGGCGTATATCAGAACCGAGAAGCAGGATATTGATCTGCCCCTCCGGTTTTTCAAGGGTGTTATCAATCACTGTGGGATCAGTGTTTACGGTTCCCGTTTCAATACCGGGGTCCACAGCCACACCGCCTTGATCGGGTTGGAAGGGGGTTGGGGTGGGATTGAAATCTCCCTGTGGCCCGATCACGGAGGCGTCAGCGGATTTGGGTTGAATACTGGCAATAAACCCGCTGACCAGGATGTAGGCTAAGAAGCAAAGCAAGGTGAGGAGAACCACGGCAGCGATTATTTCACCTGGCTGCAGACGTTTTCTCCTCCGCCTGTTGTGAACGCTATTTGAATAGTTGGGTTGTTGTTCCATAAACGTTTCCAATACGTAATTATTATTTTTGACAACTAATGAATTATAGCCGATTGAGGCTGATCTAATCGATAATGCGGATTGGGACCTGGACCCGGAAGGTGGTTGACAGGTGTTTGGTGCTGCGCAGCCAGATCTTCCCGTTAAGAACCCGTATCGCCCGAATGGCGTCCCGAAT
Source organism: Anaerolineaceae bacterium (assembly GCA_003542325.1). Classification (GTDB taxonomy): domain Bacteria; phylum Chloroflexota; class Anaerolineae; order Anaerolineales; family Anaerolineaceae; genus Brevifilum. The sequence continues at coordinate 2,379 of DPKV01000051.1, read as the reverse complement.
GGATGGCAGGCTGCCAATACCGGGAATGGTGGCTTCGGTTGCACTGAAGAGCAAGGTCTGCTCGTCGTGTGTCAGTCCTTCGCCATGATCTGTGACTTCTGCGATGAGCATCCCGGTTTCCAGGGATACGTCCAAACGAAGCTGGATAGCGCCTTCCAGGGGTGTGATTATCATCGCATTTTCCAGAAGTCCTTGAAGTGCGGTTTGCAGTAATTCCGGGTCGGTCTTGATCATCTGCCGGCCTTCAGGATTGATGATCTCAAGCGTCTGGGCATTATTTTGCAATTGGGCTGCAATTTGCAGACGAAGATTGGCGGCGATGGAGTCCAGACTGATGATCTGGTTATCCATCGAAATCCGGGTGGGGCCGGTTTGACCGGTCTCGGATTCCAGGTGTTTGATCCGGGCTTCCGCCCGCACCAGGGCGGTTTTGAGCTGGTCGCGTTCTTCGGTTAATTGACGCAATTGGGCGGATAATTGTTCCACCCGGCGCAAAAGCCCTTCCTGAGGGGGGGGTTGCTGCCTGAGAGACTGGATTTCATTGTGGAGAGCTTCCATTTGTTGAACGGAATCCATTTTTTCCATCTGATATTTCGCTTTGTATTGCTGGAGATCGGTCTTCAATGTTGTAATCAGGGCTTCTTTTTCGGACAGGACCTGGGAGAGCGATTCGGCTGTTTGACGAAGGATCGCTGCCAGTTTGGTATTTCGCTCCAGCTCGGCATTAACCCTGTCGATTGGATTTTTCCCGAACAAAATCCGGGATAATGTCGCCTGGACTTCGTCCAATAAATGGAGCGAGTTGGAATCAAATAATTTACTGGTGTAGGGCGAAAAGATGATGACGCCACCCGCTGCGGGTTCATTGGGCAGGTGGAGGGGATAAGCGAGCAGGTTGCCGATTCGGTGATACTTGAGCAGCAGGGTGAGGGTGACGGCATCCTGGGCGTCGGCATGGATTTGGGATAACCGCAGGACCCGTTGATCCGCCCACGCATCCATGATGTGGAGCAGTTCCCCCCGATGAAGCGTTGGGGTGGGCAGGAATATCTCGCGGATCAGATCGTAACCTGCGATCAACTCGATGTGGTCCCCGTCCGGCAGGATGCGGACAAGATAACAAATATCAGCGACAAGGCTCAGACTGAGCGCTCGCACAGTTGCCCGAAACCGGTCGGCGGCTTTTTCCTGCAGGTTGATCTGCAAAAGAAGATCCACCAGTTCCGGTTTGGTATCCACCGGTTGGTCCGGGGTTGTTTGGTCTTGTATGTGCGGCGGGTCCTCTTTTTGCGTCAGGCGTTGAAGCAGGATCAACAGCCAGGGCAGGCTGATGGCTTGGGCGAGTTGACTCCATGCCACTGCGTCCGGATTTCCGTTTCCCAGGAGGAGTTCCAGGCCGCAACCGATTCCCAGACAGGCCAGAATCAGGGCCCCAATAATCCATTGGTCAGGACGCCTGATCAGGATCAGGATGAGACCGGAGAGGGCCAGCAAGAGGCTGATGATCTGCCAGATGATTTGGAAGGTTTCCTGTGAGAAAATTGGGAACAAGGACTGGACCCTGAAAAGCAACAGGGATAAAACGGCAAAACTCAAAATCCCACCGGTCAGCGCAAGGGTTATTCCGGTTTGCAGGGAGTTTTTTCGCTCCTCAAGGAACGTCCAGCTCAACCAGAGGATGGTTAACGCGGCTGTGGACAACAGGATGGTTTGGAAGGTGGATAACTGAATGGATCCATAATTCCGGCAGCTCAGGCTGGCGGCAAAACCAATCACCTGCAGCAGAAAGAGGACCAGGCTGCCGGTCAGAAGATGTTTTCTTCGGATGGGATTGTGAATTTCGTTTTTCCGGCTGAGGACCAGGATCATCAGCAGCACGAGGGCAGAGCCGGGAATCAGGTAAAGGATCCAGGTTCCGGGGAGGCTGGTTGGAAAACTAAGCAGAACTAAAGTGTTGTTGCCCATACTCTTTTTCTTCGCTTCCGCCATCGGCGGTTATTCTACGATGACATTAATGCAAGATGTGTTCCAATTGCATCTGTTTCGAGCCTGGACAAGAAATGGGAAAAATGAGAGCAATTGGACTATGGATTGATTTCCACCACCACGCCGGGGTCCGCCCAATTATAGAGGTCTTCCGCCGCGGCCAAATCCAGGATGATGCAGCCGTAAGAAGCCGGTGATCCCAGGGTGCTGGCCCATAACCGCACGCCGCTGGAGAGGAGCGGCAGGCCATGGATGCCGTTCATAAAATCGGGCCAGGCCTCATAAATCCCCAAAAAATGCGGCAGATCAGCCTGTTGCACGGACTTTAATTATGGGGTAATTTTTTAGTTCTCCATGAGCAAAAAACTATTAATTGAGGAATCCAAGTTCGTT
>DPKV01000108.1:9379-10607 GCA_003542325.1 Anaerolineaceae bacterium | reverse complement strand
ACCAAAGTCAGAAGCATAAACACCTGAGAAAATTTCCCGAACGAACTTCGCACCGGTTGACACGGCAAGATCAAGGGAACGCTTTGGGTCCCAAAGAACGTTGATTCCAAAAGGAATACGAATTTCGGACATTAATTCACCAATAACGCGTCCCATCGCCGCTACAGTCACCGGTTCCACTGCAGTGAGGTAAGGCAGACTGAACTCATTCGAAAACATCACCGAGTCGACGCCCCCATTTTGGAGTGCCAGAAAATCTTTACGCGCCCATTCAACAACTTCTTTCATTCCCGTTTTTGGGTCATAGCCCGGGTCTCCGGGAAGTGGATTCAGATGGCACATAGCTATGATGGGCTTTTTAGTACCAAGTATTTCTTCTGTCCAAAGTTTCGTCATAACAAATCCTTTCAAAATTGCGTATTTATCTTTTCAGGTCTGATAAGCGATGCATCAGCGGTTGCGTAGCTGTATAAAGATCGAGATAGATCTCATAATTCTGATCATATACAGCTTTGTTTTCCTTTTGGGGTTCAATAATATGTTTCATTGTGACCCATTCAGAAATGTCGGAGTAATCCTTGAATACTCCGATACCAAGTCCAGCCATAAATGCATCACCATAACTTGCGCCAATATTTTGTGCCGGGATGTTCATCGAAATGCCGGCAACGTCAGCTACGATTTGCATCCAGCCCAAATTCTTTGTCCCGCCCCCAACAGCCAGGATCCGTTTTGCTTCGACTCCTTCGGCACGCATGCCGTCAACATTATGCCGGATGCCGAACGCCACTGATTCCAGGATTGCTCTGTAAATATCAGCACGGGTGTGTTTGAGACTCAAGCCAAATAAAACACCCTGTGCTTTCGGGTCATTGAGTGGGGTTCGCTCACCTTCAAAGTAAGGTAAAGCTATTAACCCATTTGCACCCGGTACTGATTTTTTGGCAAGCTCAGCCAGGGCTGCATAAGCATTGGGCCCGCCTGCTTCCTCAGCCTGCTTTTCAGGCCAACCGAATTCATTAAGGAACCAGCGGGTCAGGCTCCCGGCCGCCGACATGCCGCCAAGGAAAGCATAAGTCCCTTCACTCATGAAGTTTGAAGCCCAGAAGTGTTTGGGACGGATCAGTTTCTCCGTTTTCTGGATGAAAAAGATCGTGCTGCCAAACATGATCATCATATCGCCGACGCAGGCCAGTCCCGTACTGATCGCTTCAGAAGCTGCATCGGT
>DPKV01000108.1:0-9335 GCA_003542325.1 Anaerolineaceae bacterium | reverse complement strand
CGGTCAACTTCTGTGATGTAATTCTCCATCTCCTTCACCCAACTTAGCGAGACGGAGTCAAACATCGGAGCATATCCACCAGCCGTGTAGACGTCAATGGATGGAACGCCCGTCAATTTATAGACAATATAGGCCTGGCTGGTCAGGAACCAGCGGGTTCTGGCATAGATTTCCGGTTCCTTATTTCGAATCCAGAGGATCTTCGGCCCGCTGGTCTGTGATGTGAGAGTCGCATCCTTCAATGCGGCAATATTTTCAGATTCAGCAATCTCTTTAAGCTGGTTAATCTCATCCATCGCCCGGGTGTCAATCCCATACAGGATGCCCGGTCGGAGTGGTTTTCCTTCCTCGTCTATGGGTAAAACACACGAGCCAATCGCGCTGGTCCCCACACTGAGGATTTGATGGGGATCGATCCCCGTCTCATCGAGAATTTTCTGGGTGATGAAAACAAAATCATGCCACCAAATTCCGTCAGCATCGTGTTCGAAATGACCGGGTTTAGGCATGGACATGTCATGCGGAACAACATGCGAAGCGACAACCCGCCCATCCAGCGTGACCAGGACGCCTTTGGAAGAATAAGTACCAATATCAACACCCAATAAATAAGAGTCAACCATCAAATATTTCCGTGTTTTATTTTAATCTTACAGTAATACTTTTCCGTTTTCAAAAATTAATTCGCCGTCCAGGAAAATCTGCCCCTCTTTACGGGTATCTTTGACGATATCCCAATGGATCGCAGATTGGTTCTTGCCACCGCACTTGGGATAGGCGCGGCCGAGCGCCATGTGAACGGTGCCGCCGATCTTCTCATCGATCAGGATATCTTTGCAGAAATGCGTGACCTCTTTGTTGGTGCCAATGGCAAACTCGCCAAGCACACTTGCACCGGGGTCAGTATTCACAATGGCTTGCAGAAAATCCTGATTGGTGGAAGAAGTAGCGCTGACTAATTTGCCGTCTTTCCACTCCAACCGGATATCGTGGACCAGACGCCCGCCCAGAACACCCGGGAACTCGAAATAGACATAACCGTTCAAGGTACTGGTGATGGGGGCAGTTGCAATTTCACCATCCGGCATGTTGCCACCGCCATCGGCCACTGTCCAGGTACGTCCTTCCACAGAGAAAGCAAGGTCGGTACCCTTCCCTACCAGACGGACCTGCCTGCCCTTATTCAGTTTTTCAGCCCAGCCATACCATTCTTTACTGACTTCCGGCCAATCCAGGAGGCAGGCATTGAACCACATATCCGTGATGGTTTCAACGTCCACACCGGCCTGGTGCGCCAATGCCTCATTGGGAACCCGTAATAACATCCAGCGGGTCTTTTGCCAACGGGCTGTGGAGACTTTGCCCATCGCATTTCTTAGGTTCTGTAATTTGTCCGAAGGTACGTCCCAGAATACATCCAGGTTATGTGCGCCGCGTAGTCCAAAATAAACATCGGCCCATTCCATGCCAAACATCTCAACCTCAGGTACCCAGCCGATTTGCTCATCGGTACCATGCTTCAATGTCAGGCGATTAAGTTCTTCTGACAAAAATTGGACCTGGGGAAATGCGTCGGCTTTGATGGCGTTTTCATAGATCGCATACATCAAGGGGTAGGTCTCCGGTTCAACCATGGCGATCATGACCCGCTCACCGGGTTTGATCTTCAATGAGTAGTTGACCAGTAACTCGCCTAATTGGTTCCATCTTTTATCCATGATTTACTCCTAATAATAATTTTTATTACTGTCCGGAACTCTTTTTGACACCTGTCTTCTTCTGTCTGACAAGATAATTTATGACAAAGATAATAATGAGCAGGACGCCCCATGAGAAATCCTTGAAAAATGTACTTCCCCGAACAGTTTGAAGCAGCATCTGAAAGCCTGTTGAAAGGGCTTGCAGGATCAGCATGGACACGAAAATATTCAGTACATTCCCAAAGCCGCTTTGAATGCCGGCCAGCACACCGATCAGGATGGTCAGCAGCACATAGGTCGTGGACCCATATTCGTAAGCCGCTGACATCGTCCGGCTCATGATGATCAGACCAGCGATGGACGCCAGGACACCGCTCATAATATAGGTTTTCATGATGACAGCTTTGTTATTGATTCCTGAAAATTCAGAAGCTGTATCATTTGTTCCTACCATCCTCATCTTGAAGCCCAGCGTTGTATGGTTAAGGATCACAAACGTAATCGCTGTCAGGAAGATGAATAAGATGAATGGGATCGGGATACCAACCACCGTTTCGTTGGCAACAACCGAGAATTGTTCCGGGAAACCGGTGATCGTCCGCCCGCCTGTGATCCCGGCTGACAGACCGGTGAAGACAGACATTGTTGCCAGTGTGGCCAGGATTGGCGGTACGCCAACATATCCCACCAGATACCCATTCAATATTCCGGAAAGGATACCAATAACGAGGGGGATCACAAGGGAGATGACCAGAACCCAAGTACTGGGATCGTCTGGCATCTTAATATTGGTAAATGTGGCTGTGGTGCCTACTGCCACTTCGGGTGGGTAATTCAGGAACAGAAAATACCCGGAAATTACGGAACCCAGGTTGGCAACTGCAACAATTGAGAGGTTGATTCCACCCACTAAGGACGTCACCATCATGGCAATAGCCAGGATACCAATTTCCGATAACTGCAATCCCATCGACGTGAGCGATCGCCCTGAAATGAAGCCTTTATCGGAATTGACGACTGAAAAGAACGCCATCACCACGACAAAGATAATCAAAAGCAGCAGGGTGTGCCGATCAAACTTGATTCTGCCTAATGACTGAGGATTCTTACCAAAGATTTTTTTCATGGGTCTACGCCTCTTCCATAGCTTCAACAAGATCCGTCGTCCGCCCCTGGTTCTTGCGACGCTTTTCATTCAATGCCGGGATTACCGTGAAAATGATCAGGATGATACCCACAACAAACTTTTGCCATTCTGAGGGGATATGAGTCAGGACAAGCGCTCTACGGATGATCTGGGTCAGGATGACACCCAGAACAGTGCCAATGACCGTACCGCGCCCACCCTTAATCGCCGCCCCACCTAAAATGACGGATGCCAGGACATCCAAATTCTGACCAATAAACAGGGTCGGGTTAAAGTTCCGGCTCAAAGCGCTTTGCACAATGCCTGCAAATCCGGAAAGAACACCCATGATAATAAAAACAACCATGGTGATCTTCTTGATATTAAAGCCCGTCCTCTCGGCCACATCCTTATCGCCGCCAATGGCATAAATCCCGCGCCCGATCATAGTGTATTTTAGGAACCACCACAAGAAGATCCCAATCACAATGACATAGATAATTGATACATGCAGGCCTGTAACGCCAGTCGTCTCATTGGACACCTGGGTAATAAACGATGAATAGTACCCAACCACACCATCCGGCATATCAAAATTAGAGGTTGCACCAATGAAGAACAAGGTAAATCCATACCACATGGTCTGGGTCGCCAGGGAGACATCAAAGATCTGCAAATCAAATTTCGTGATGATGAACCCATTCAACATTCCTGCCAGAGCGCCAATCAGACAGCCGATCACGAAATAGAGGAACAACCCTCCTTCGTAGCCCCGGGTAATCAGGAGCATATGCGTCCCATAGGAAGCGACAGCCGAAATCGCCACAAAAGAAATATCCACGCCACCCAGAATGACTACCGGGAGCAAAGCGAATGCTAGAATAATATACACATTCGATGCCCTGATGAGATCAAACAGGGATGCAATTGTAAAAAAGGTTGGATTGATCGAACCGACCACAAGACTGAGGGCGATGATGATCAGCAATACAACAAATTCGTTAGAACGTAATACTCGTTTTAACATATCCAGGCCTACCGTTTCGCTTCTTCTTCAACATCGCTGGCAACCAATTCATTGTTAAGGTCTTCCTCATTGGTTGTTTCGCGTTGGAAGTCTTCGACAATTCGTCCCCTGCGCATGAGGAGAATCCGGTTGCAGGTATGCATCAATTCCGGAATATCGTCAGACATGAGAATGATCCCCATTCCTTCGCTTGCAAGTTTCCGGATCAGTTCATGAATATCCGCTTTTGAGCCAACATCAACACCCACCGTCGGCCCATTCAGGATCAGGACTTTCGGGTCAAAAGCCAGCCACTTGGCCAGCACCAGGCGCTGCTGGTTCCCACCCGAAAGGCTGGAAGCAGGCAGTTCACCCGTTGGCGTCTTGACATTGAGCCGTTTGATCCATTCTTCCGAAAGTGAGACTTTCTTCTTCAGATCGAGCAAGCCAAATTTATTTTTCAGTGTGTCAATAACTTTGGCAGCAATATTATTGTTGATCGTCTGGGGTAGGAATAGGCCTTCCTTGATCCGGTCTTCAGGAACAAAACCAATCCCATTCGATGTGGCGTCAAAGATGCTCTTTATCTTGATTTCCTTGCCCTCAAGGATGATCGTTCCTGAGTCAGCGGGTTTTTGACCAAACAAAGCCAAAGCGAGCTCTGTCCGACCAGAACCCAGCAAACCTGTGATCCCCAGGACTTCGTTTCGATGCAATTCAAAAGAGACATCAAAGAACCCGTGAGAAAGGTTCAGGTTTTCAACCTTCATTAATACATCGTCTTGTTTGGGTTTACTGTACTCAATGGAACTGGTGTCAATGTGACGGCCTGTCATCTGATATTCTATCGTCTTGACATCAAGACCTTTGGCGTCTTCGTCAATGATCTTCCTCCCATTCCGAAGAATGATGGTCCGTTCTCCAATTTCCCGGACTTCGGTCAGTTTGTGGCTGACAAAAATGGAGGCGATACCTTTCGTGTTAAGCTCTTTGACAACTTTGAATAACGCTTTAACCTCATTGCGGGTCAAGGCTGTTGTGGGTTCATCCATAATAAGGAGCTTGGCATCCGCCAGAATAGCCTTTGAAATCGCAATCAATTGCCGGTCTGCGGTAGAAAGTTCCCCGACAAGTGCATTCAATGGGATTTTCACCTTGATTTTTTCAAGCCCTTCCCGCGCGAAATCATGAACTTTTTTCCAGTTCACTGTCTTCGCGCCGGAAATGATCAAATCATTCAGGGCTATATTTTCAGCCACGGTTAGGTTAGGAAATAATGAAAAATCCTGATAGATAACCTGGACACCCTCTTTGATTGAATCGATGGGTGTCATTTTCTTATAATGGTTCCCGTTTATGAAAATGTCACCCTCATCTGGCGTATAGACCCCTGAGATGATCTTGATCATCGTGGATTTACCGGATCCATTTTCTCCTACAAGCGTCAGCGATTCACCTTTGTTGATGGAAAAACTCACATCATCTAAAGCTGTTACCCCGCCAAAACGCTTGATTATCCCGTCTACGCGTAATAATTCCTCTGCCATCAATTTTTCCTTGGTTTTCGCGAGTGAAAGGGTGTTTGAAATTGAGCGGCCAGATGATCATCCGACCGCTCAATTCCTTTAATCTGAAGGAACAGACTAGAAGTCGTAATCCAACATATTATCAGCGTCAATCTTGATCCAGGCACTACCGAAAATCACTGGAGCGCCATTTTCACCAACAGTCAACGTAATGTTCTCATAACCAGGAACGCCGAGGTCCATGCCATCAACGATTTCTACGCCGTTCATCAGCATTTCCAAAACGACGTTGCAGGCATAGCCGGACAAAGCAGGATCCCAACCCATGGCCAGGTCAACTGCACCTGTTTGGAGCAACTCACCAGCGTAGGAGGTGATGCTGGTGCCAACAACAGCGATCTTGTCATTCAGACCGGCTTCTTCAATGGCTCGACCGGCAGCGACAACATCACCTGCGGCTGAACCCTGAACACCTTTGAGATCCGGATAAGTATCAAGAATATCTTTAAAGGTATTGTAAGCTACTTCCTGATCCTCTTTGGACTCGAATTTACCAATCAATTCCATGTTGGGGTAGTTTTCCTGCTGATAAGCCAGAGCACAATCGGTCCAAATATTGTGGGTTGCATTGGTCAGAGAGCCAACGAATTGGACATATTGACCTTCCTCACCCATCCGTGAGGCAAGTTCGATCATGATCTCTTCGCCATAGGCGCAGTTATCAAAGGGTTCCACATCATAATTGACAGTGCCTTCGCTTGCGGTTGAAGCTTCGTGGGTCACCACGTAAATACCGGCTTCCATAGCCTTTTTCTGGGCGGGTTCATTCTCAGGTACACCGTAAGGTACGTTGCAGATACCATCAACGCCCTGTGCGATCAGGCTTTCAATGATCTGGACCTGGGCAGCTGAATCAGCCTGGGAAGGGCCCTGCATGAAGGCTTCATTGCCACTATCCTCGGCATAGTCCAAAACGCCTTCTTCCAAACGCAGGAACCAGTTAAAGGCAATGGATTTTACAACTGTGCCGAAGGTATAGGTTTCATCGGCTGCGGGCTCGTCAGCAACCGGTTCATCTGCAGCAGGTTCATTTGCTGCAGGGGAGCAGGCTGTGAACAGAGCTGCAATAACGAAAATGGACAAAATGGTTAATAAACGCTTTCTCATTTCTATTCTCCTATGGTTGGATATTTTGGATTACCAGAGACAACCTCAATAAAGATGCTATATGAATCTCCTTTCTGCAATGAACCTTCTTGACGACGATCTGCAATCAACTTTCGTAACAAGAGAATCTGTAATAATCTTTCAGATGATGGCTCAAACAATATAAACTTCGATTTGCTGGGAGTAAATCATCTCCCGGACCTCATTCGTGATGCCGCTGTCAGTGATGACGACGTCGATGTCATGAAGATCGCAGATCTTTACAAAGCCAGCTTTTCCAAATTTGGAAGAGTCCGCCATTAAAATCGTTCGATCCGCAGCTCGGATCATCGCTTTCTTTAGGGATACTTCTTCAATATTGACGTTTGAGATAACGCCATCCATATGAATGGCATCTGCCCCCAGAAAGGTCTTATCGACTTTGATGTCTTTAATAAATGCCTCCGCCAGTTCACCTTGCAGTGAATAGACAAATGTCCTCGCCACCCCACCTGTACAGATTAATTTTATTTTTGGATTTTCAGCCAATTTACCGGCAATTTTGAGGTCATTGGTCACAACCGTAATTTGAACTTTACTGTTAAGCAAAAGCGCCAGGGCGTAAGTCGTTGAACCCGCGTCCAGAATGAAAGTATCGCCATCTTCAATCAGTTCCAGCGCCTTCATACCGATCCGCTCTTTTTGACTGACCATCTCATGCTGTTTAATATCGTAGGGCATTTCCATGGTCACCCCGGGGTTGACCCGGATCGCTCCACCCCTCTTACGGATACAAAGACCATCCGTTTCGATCTCGTCCAGATCACGCCGAATGGTAACTGTGGTCACATCCAACTCTCCAGCGAGATCAGAGACCTGAACGTAACGATTCTCACTTAATCTTTTTAGTATTAGCGCTCGTCGTTCCTCAGCAATCATCTGAACCTCGCTTTTCGTATTAGAACATTTTCAAAGTTACTAATGTTGCATTATTTTCTATATCGTAAATCCAGTTTATCAAAGTGTTATCAGTTTGTCAATGGTATTAACAACTGATTATGATAAATTCAAAGACAAATTTGCTATTTGAATATATTCTCAACCTGAAAAATAACGATATTCACGCCTCCTCACTTTCGGCAAGTGAGATTTTAGCCCCCGTTAACTTGTTTTCGAATTCGAACAATTCGTAAATGGAAAAGAGGTCCTGAAATCAATAAGCAAGGCTATCCATTAATCGTTGAATTAATATCGGTTGCTTTTGGCTGTCCTCCCCCATCAACAACTGTTGAATATCTGAGGCCATTGTCCTGATGGTCGGGTCTTTTTGAAAACTGATCCGATTGGGATTTGTTTGAACCATAACCAGAATGGAAAGCAAAGACACTGGTGATTGCCTGGATAAACGCAATGCCGCCAAGTCAGGAGATGTTTCACCCTGGACCGTTTTCGAAAGAGCAAGATTGAGGGGCTGCTGAACATGTGAATTAAGACAACTTTGAATTAACCAGGCAAGGAAAACCTCTCGTTTTGTGGAGTCCTGAATGATCTTATTTTGCAATTCAGGATTTACGGAGCGAAGAATTTGTTGATAATCCCATCCTTCCACCCTTTCTGGCTTATCGTGGAAGCCAGGTTCTATTGAATCTTGAGGAGGATTGGTATTTTTAATCATTTTGATCGAATCTTTAATCATGTAAAGAATCTTTAAATAGGTTTCAAAAACGGAAAATAAAACAGGTACCGGTGTTGCGTTATTGGAAATAAATTGATGAACCGGTGTTTCAAAAATTGATATTAACCGGCTGACCGGTGTTTCAAAATCGGAAATAACGATATCTGCCGGTGTTTCAACATTGGAAAATAATGTATGAGCGATCAATGATAGGGATTGCGATTCGTCCTTATTGAGTGTGGCCCGGTATAAACGATCAAGCATTAACCTGCCTGTGGTTTTGGAATCCGAAAGCACATCATGTTCAAAGAGGGTTAATAGAGAAGACAGTTTTCCTTGTCGATTAAGATCCGCAATAATCTGATAGAGATTGGCAATTAGTAGCTCATCGTTGTGCAGAACGGGATAATCGTGGACCTGAACTTTCCATTGTGTCAGACCGTGGCGGTCTTTTCGTGTTTCAACCCGCAGGAAGAAATCCGATAGAAGCTCCCGTTTTCCTTTCCGCCAGGCGCTGTCAGATGAGCCTTCTTCCCCCGACGGGCGCCCGCGCCCTTTGGCATTGGCCTTCGGGAAGTACTTGGCCAGTGATCGGTCGTTTGTCCAGGCGATTAACGTTTCTTCGCCGCCCGGGAGCCAAAACGTATCCCGCTGGATGCCACCCTGCCTGAAAAGCAGCGGCTGACACATCATGTACAGCGTGATAATGGAAGCGCCATACTCGGGAAGCAGATTTCGCAGGACGTACCAGGGGATGGTGATAAAATCCCGGCCGATCAGGTTGTCACGGACTTTATCGATTAGGGCAAGCCGTTCTGCATTCAGGTCAAATAAACCAAAATGCTGTTGCAGAAGGCTTAAAACTGAAGCGGGTTGGGAAAGATCTTCGTCCTGGGGCAGACGGTAAGGATAAGCCAGGATTTTTCGCGGTTCGATTTTGGCGAGAGCGATCAGGCAGTCATCCACGCTTTGCCATTCGTCCTTGTGGGTTTCAAGATATTTTAATAGGTCCGTTGCGTCACCGGGAGTAAGTTGAATCGGCTGCAGGAGATACTGATTGGGTTGGGAAATATGTTGTCCCTGTTCGTTCTGGTACGCGCCCTTATTCTCAACATCAACCAGCCAGCGGCTGCGGGGATCCTCGTAGAGCAACCGG
>DPKV01000024.1 GCA_003542325.1 Anaerolineaceae bacterium | reverse complement strand
GAGTGCAGCAGGATGGCATCGGATTTGGCCTTGTTCACCAGCAGTTCGCGGGTGATCTTGTAATTGGCGGGGGTCATGCCCACATCCCCGTCGCGTTCGTCACGGGACTTGGTGTAGTCGGGTTGGACCACGGGTTCCACCAGAATGACATCAGCGTCAGCGATGGCCTGCTCGACATGTTCAGCTTCTGTATAATCCAGGCTGTACTTATCCAGTTCCGCTTTCATCTCGTCCGTAAGGGACATATCAGGTGGGGAGACGAAAGTGATTGGGCAGTCGAATTGGGTCAGCCCATAGGCCAGGGAGTGCATGGTGCGCATCCGCATGTCGCCAACCGCCAGCCAGCGCAGGCCGTCCAGATGGCCCTTTTCCCGCAGGACGGTGTAGAAGTCGGTCAGGATCTGGGTGGGGTGCTCGCCCCATCCGTCACCACCGTTGATGATCGGAATGCTGGCCCATTTGGCGGCTTCCGCAGGAGCCCCTTGCTGGAAGTGCCGCATGACGATCACGTCGCCGTAGAACTCCAGCATTTTGACGGTGTCTTTGATCGATTCCTGGTAGAAATCGCCGGCACGGGTCATCTTGGCATCGGAAAAGCCGGTCACCTGTCCGCCCAGGCGGATCATGGCGGATTCGTGCGCCAGACGGGTCCGTGTGCTGGGTTGGTAGAATGCCGTCACCAAGGTTTTCTCCTTGAGGAGGTCGGTGTTCTGACGGTTCCGGGCAATGGGTTCAAGTTCTTCCGCGATCTCAAAGACCCGGAAGAATTCATTTCGTTCGAACTCTTTCAGTGAAAGAATGTCACGACCTAAAAAACTACGCATGGTAAATCTCCTTTTTGTTGATAAGGTAAGACAAGATAGGTTAGCGGGGGCGTACTAGGAATTTACGCCGCCAATTTTACGGATAATATGCAACCGGAAATAGCCCGGCAGGAAATAACTGAAAGAATAGTCGACAGGGTCTCCTTCCTGGTTGTAAAGAACACCTTTGAGTAAAAGCAAGGTATCGCCGCGCTGGATGTCCAGCGCTTTGGCGACATCCTCCGGCGCGTTGATGGCGCTGATTTCGGTCTTGGACATGGATAGTGCAGGTTCGCCGCTGTGGATCAGAAGGTCCAGGATGGAACCGGTGAAGTTGGATTCCAGCGTCGCGGAACTGAGGGTGCCCTCCGGAAGGTTGTCCACCAGAAACGCAACCGGGGAATCGCCGGTCAGGATCACCCGGCGCACCTGGGTCAGCGAATCGCCGGGAGCGACATTTAACTTTTTAGCAGTTTTCTCCTTGGCCTGAATTTGGACGATCTCGTACTCGCCCATGGTGACATCCAGGCCGATTTTTTCTGCCAGGGTTTCAAGACTCTCTAAAACTTCAAGCCCGGACTCGATCACCTGGGTTGGGCCAACCACGAAGGTGCCCAATCCCTGCCGGCGTCGCAGCAAGCCCTGGGTTTCAAAGGTGCGCATGGCCTCCCGCAGCGTGGCGCGGGAGACGCCGAGCTGCTCGGCCAGTTTGGGCTCGGAGGGGAGTTTTGTTCCCTTGGGCGCACTTTCGATCAGTACGCTGAGTTCGTTCTGCAGACGTTGGTAGGTGGAGAGGTCATCGGTCATTGTGCTTATCCCTGAAAAAGTTGGGTTAATGGTAAGTCGAGTATCTGAGTGCGGGTCACCCGTTGAGCAGTCTGGCTGCGGCCTGGTTATGTTTACTTACCAGGGCGGGGACATCCAACCCGACCAACTCGCCATCTTTCACAACGAGTTTTCCGCCTACCATGCTGAGGTCGACTTTTTGCGGGGCGCAGAAAATAGCCGCCGCGACCGGGTCATGCAGCGCGCCGGCATAATCCAGCCGGTTGAGGTTGATGGCAAACAGGTCGGCGCACTTTCCCACTTCCAGCGATCCGATGTCCGTTCGTCCGAGGACGGCTGCGCCGCCGCGGGTTGCGATCTCCAGCGCCTGCCGGGCGCTCATCAATGGTGGCGCTTCTTCACCGGAGCGGGAAGCACCCCGGACGCCGGCACCCACCCGCGAAAGCAGCATGGCTAACCGTGCTTCACCCAACAAATGGGAACTGTCGTTGCTGGCTGAGCCATCCACGCCCAGGCCGACATTGACTCCCATCGTCAGCATTTCCACAATCGGCGCGATGCCGGAGGCCAGGCGCATGTTGGAACCGGGGCAGTGGGCGACGCCGCAGCCGGTGTCCGCATAGAGTTGAATTTCCGCTTTGCTGACATGCACGCTGTGGGCAAACCAGACATCATGGCCGATCCAGTCCACTTCCTGCATGTAGGCCACCGGGCGATGACCGAATTTTTCCAGGCAGAAGTCTTCCTCATCCTCGGTTTCAGCTAGGTGGGTGTGCAGGTGGACGCCATACTCCCGGGCAAGGATGGCCGATTGGCGCATCAGTTCGGTGGTAACGCTGAAGGGAGAGCAGGGGGCCAGTACGATCTGTACCATCGAACCCGGATTGGGGTTGTGGTAGGTTTCGATCAGCCGCTGGCTGTCCTTGAGGATCGCTTCCTCGGTGTCGACGACGCTGTCGGGCGGTAGGCCGCCCTGTGATTCACCCAGGCTCATCGAGCCGCGCGAGGCATGCAATCGCAGCCCGACTTCAGTGGCGGCTTCGATCTCATCATCGAGTTTGGAACCGTTGGGGAAGAGATAAAGATGATCGGAGGCCGTGGTGCAGCCCGAGAGGGCCAGTTCGGCCAGCGCGGTCTGGGTGGATGTGCGGATATCCTCTGGGGTAAGCCGCGCCCAGATCGTATAAAGCGTGACCAGCCAGTTGAACAGGTTGGCGTCCTGCGCTTTCGGGACGGCCCGCGTCAGCGTTTGGTAAAAGTGGTGGTGGGTGTTAACGAGCCCAGGGAAAACGATGTGGCCTGAGAGGTCGATGATCTCGTCCGCCGTCTGGGGCAGGTCTTTCGCAGTCCCGATGGCCTGGATGAAGCCGTCTTTGATGTATAGACTGGCGTGTGTGAGTTCCCGGCGCTGATCATCCATGGTGACCAGCATTTCAACATTCTTTATAAGTAGGGTTGACATAGCCCTCCGGAGGTTGGGTTGGTGAGATTGTCAGACATTGTTATTATAGTTTAATGAAGAGTCATGATTCTGTCAATTGTCTGACATATTTTGTGTAGACAAATGGGAAAAGATAGAATTGTGGGTCATGTATAGTGCCGAAGGGACCCACGTGACAAAAGGAAGAAGTTATTACTTTGTGTAGGACTTTCTGATATGGATGAGAGTGATTCAAATGTCACGTTGGAAACGTGACCTACACAAATAGTCGTTTTTTTGTAGGTCACGTGTGGTGCCGAAGGGACCCACGTGACAAAAGGAGGAAGTTATTACTTTGTGTAGGACTTTCTGATATGGATGAGAGTGATTCAAATGTCACGTTGGAAACGTGACCTACAATNNGAAGGTACCCACGTGACAAAAGGAAAAGCTTCATTCTCCCCATTTCCCATTTTCAGGTTCATCTCATGTAATTATGGATTGATATGCGCCTCGTTTTACCCATTCATGGAAACTGCTGTTTTCCCAATGTTGGGAATCTGTGACATACCCATGCTTCACAGGATTGAAATGAATATAGTGAATGTGATTTTCAAGATCAGTTTCATTTCTAATTACATGATCCCAGAAACGCTTTTGCCAAAATGTATATGAACCAGAGATATTCATTTGCTTCTTGTATGCAATAGTGAAGTTCATTTTTATCGAATGCATGATTTGACTAAAACCAGTATCACTATTTGGTTTTATGAGAAAATGAAAATGGTCAGGGAGGATAACATAGGCCAGAAGGTTAAAAGGATGTAATTCTCTTACGTTCCGCCAGGTCATTCGTAATATTGATACTATGCTCGGATCTGCGAATGAGGGTGACCGGCTTTCTACAACTTGTGTAATAAAAACAATTTGTCCTGGTTGATAGTATCGATGAAAGTTCATTTTGATTTTCCCTCCTTATCATATGTCACGTGTGGTGCCGAAGGTACCCACGTGACAATTACGATTCAGCGTTTTGCATTATTTTATCAATAAATTGATGTCACGTTGGAAACGTGACCTACATTTTTCCTATCTCCCACAGTGCTTCCGCCAACCCAACCGCGGTCACGCCGACACCCAGCAGCGCTTCCGCCTGCCAGGCTGCCTGACCCCCACCGTCAGCAATCACCCGCAGCCCCAAGTCCACCAGTATCCGCGCGGCGCTGAGGATCTGCGGGAAGACGGCCGGACCGTAGAGCCGCCCGGTCACCAACTCGCCGCCCGGCTCCGGCAGCGTACCGCGCGGCTGGGTCAAATGCACGGCTGCGGGCTGCATTTCCAAGAGCGCAGGCAGCAGCACCGGGACCTGGTCCGGGTTCAGGCAGGGGATGGCGGGCAGTTCCCCAACCGCGGCAGCCATGAATCCCGCCAGTGCTTCCGGTGAGCAGTCCGGGGGCAGACCCAGTTCAATCGCCAGAATGTTCTCTAATCCTTCTATCTTCCGGATCATTTCAACTAATGTATCGGGTGTTTCCACCAGCAAATTAACAATCACGGGAAGAGAGGCACCCGCCCAGGCCCGGCGATATCGAGATACCGCCCGGCTGATGCCCGGATTCGGCAGCCCGGTGTGCAGCAGAAAACCGCCCGGGAAGGGCAGGCAGCAGCGGTTCCCGGCGGGCAGGCGTGGACGGCGGCTGATGGGATGGGTGATGAATGTTCCCATCTGATTGAGGAAGGGCATGGTTCTCGGGTCAGGTGCGAACCCCAGCATCCCTGCCGCGTTAACAAACGGATGGGAGAGGAACAGGTCCTGCTTGCGGATCGACAAATCATCATCCAGCCACATGCAGCACCTCCTCCAGTGGGAAAACCGGCCCGTCCTCACAAGCCAATCGCCAACCCTTTCCGGTTTGGACGGAACAAACGCCGCATTTTCCAACCCCATGACAGGGCATGGTGGTTCGGATCAGCACCTGGCCTTCAAAGGGCAGGCGCTCAGTTTCCAAAACCTCCCTGAGGCGGGACAGTCTTTCCAGCGGCAGGTCTACAGCCAGGAAATCCGGCCAGGTCAGGTCATCAGAAAGGGAGGTGAAAGGTGCGATTTCGACTGCGGAGGGAATCCGGTTGGGTAAATCCGGGGGAAGCTGTGAATCGCAAAAGAGGGCCACCGAAGCGCCGCTTGCCAGCGCAGGCGGGATTAATGGGAGCAGGCGGGAGGGTGCCACGCCCAGCGTCACCAGACCGATGCGATGAGCGGAAG
>DPKV01000021.1 GCA_003542325.1 Anaerolineaceae bacterium | reverse complement strand
TGGTTGGTTGGCTCATCCAGCATCAGGACATCCGGGCGTTCCAGAAGCAGTCTGGCGAGCAGGGCGCGGGTCCGCTGCCCACCGGAAAGCTGCCCCAGAGGACGCTGGTAATCCGCCTCATCAAAACCCAAACCGGATAAGGTTTGATTGATCCGTACTTCAAAGGTGTAGCCGCCTCTCCGTTCAAAAGCCTGTTCCAGGTGACCGTAACGGGATACGGCTTCATCTGCGCGGTTGGGGTCGGTCATGGCTGTCATACAGTCTTCAAGTTCCGCCTGCATGGCGATCAGATCGCTGAAGGCATTGAGCCCCATCTCCCAAAGCGTCCCCCGCTCATCCAGTTTTGCCTCCTGGGGCAAATAACCGATGGTCAGGTCTTTGGCATATTGCACAGAACCCGCATTCGGGGAATCTTCACCCACCAGAATCCTGAGCAGGGTTGTCTTACCCACCCCGTTCGGCCCGACAATGGCAATTCGGGCCCGTTGCGGAATGGAAAGAGAGATGCCCTCAAAAATATCGTCCGGGCCAAAGGACCGGGTTAGGTTGGTGGCGGTGATGACTGACATGTGGGATAGTATACCATTTCGGTTAACATGGAGAATGGTGAAAAGTGAATTGTGAAAAGTGAATGGTGAATGCTGGTTTTAGGTATTGGGTATTAGGACATAATCCTCATACCTAATCCCTGGTTACCTATTTCCTAATACCTAATACCTGATTCCACCCCTTGCATGGTAGAATTTCAGTCATGAAACAAAACACGAAACGCAGGTTGTTCTGGCTGGGGTTGGTCATCTCTGCGGTTTTCCTCTATCTGGCCTTTAAAGAAATCAAATTTTCAGAATTGTGGAACACCTTACGTCAAACCCGGGTCATCTGGCTTCTGCCGGGGCTGGCAATCTACTTTATAGGGATGCTGGTCCGATCCTGGCGGTGGCGCTATCTGCTCAAGCCATTGAAGTCTGTTTCTATCCGAACCCTTTTTCCGATCATCAATATCGGTTACATGGGAAACAACGTTTTTCCCTTGCGCATGGGTGAAGTCCTGCGGGCAGTGGTCCTCAAACGCCGGGAGGATGTTTCCATCTCCGGCAGCCTGGCAACGATTGTTGTGGAGCGGATCTTCGATGCGGTGGTCGTGATCGGGTTTGTCCTGTTGAACCTGGGGCAACTGGTCAGCCTTCCCGGGGGCGGTTCTTTAGCAAAACTGGGCAGTCTGGCAACCTGGGCAGCAGCGATCTTTCTGGCCGGCCTGGTGGTCTTCATCCTGACTGCCGTCTTTCCAAAACCGGCGCAACGAATACTCCATACCATCATCGGGAAACTGCTGCCTGAAAAATGGCGCAAACCGGTTACCCAATTCGCTGACCGGTTCCTCGATGGTCTGATGAGCCTGCGGTCACCCGCCAATGCCTTCATGATCCTCTTCACCTCCATCCTGATCTGGCTGCTCGAGACCGGCCTCTATTGGAGCGTCAACCAGGCGCTTGGCCTGGACCTCAACTTTCAGCAGTTGATGCTCCTGAACGGTGTGGTGAACCTTGTCCTGCTGATCCCGGCTGCGCCGGGTGGCCTGGGTACATTCGATGCTGCGGGCAGGGCCATGCTGGAAGCCTACACCATCTCCTCCGAAATAGCCCTGGGCTATACTTTGGTCCTGCGGATCGCACTCTGGGTGCCGGTCACCCTTCTGGGCGCCATCTACTTCCTGCGGGAAGGATTAAAATGGACGACGGACGTCAATGAGATGCAGGCCCAGGCAGAAACATCCCATATCAAAAACCCGAAAGATGACCTCAACCCATGACTTCTCATAAAAATATCGCAGTCGTTGGCGCAGGGTTCGGCGGCCTTTCCGCCGCGTATGACCTGGCGCGGGCCGGTAACACCGTCACCGTTTTTGAAGCCGCTGACCACGTCGGCGGGCTTGCCTCCGGCTTCAAGGAACCCCACTGGGACTGGTCGGTCGAGAATTTCTACCACCACATTTTCCAAACCGATCGGCATATCCTGGGGTTGATCGAAGAACTGGGCTGGTCGGAAAAAGTGCTCTTTCCCCGCCCGGTGACCGTCATGTATGACAAGGGAAAATTCTATCCCTTCGATTCAATTCCCAACGCTCTGCTTTATCCCGGTCTTGGCTGGGGGATCAATAAGATCCGCTTCGGACTGGTCGGGGTTTACCTGCGGCTGACGAACAACTGGCAGAACCTTGAAAAGTCGACCGTTGATGCCTGGATGCGAAAATGGGCCGGGAATCAGGTCTATGAATCCATGTGGGAACCGATGATCGTGGGCAAGTTTGGTGAGGAATATGCCAAAGTCGTGAATATGGCCTGGATGTGGGCCCGGCTGCACGCGCGCACGACCCGTCTGGGTACTTTCGAAGGCGGGTTCCAGCACTTCGCCGACCTGTTTGCAGACCGTCTGCGCCAGATGGGTGTAACGATCTTCCTGGATACCCGGATTGAAAACATATCAACAACTGGACAGGGACAGCTTGCCATCAAGACAGGTAAAGAAGCCCATCACTTTGACCAGGTGCTGTCGACCACTTCTCCCGCCCTGCTGGCCAGGCTGGCCCCCGATCTGCCGGAAGACTACCTGCAGGGACTGCTCTCATTGAAAAGCATGGGGGCTGTTGTGATGGTGTTGGCACTCAAGCACCAACTCTCGAAGGAAGGCTATTACTGGTACAACATTCCCAAGAGCGCGGGATTCCCATTCCTCTCCCTTGTGGAACACACCAATTATGTTTCGACTGAGCATTTCGGGGGAGACCATATCCTCTATATCGGGGACTATCTTCCACAGGATCACGCTTACTTCGATCTGGACAAAGAAGAAATCCTGGCGAAATTCCTGCCGCACCTCACGAAATTCAATCCCGAATTTTCACCGGATTGGATCAGAGAGACCTGGTTATTCCGGACACGCTATGCCCAACCGGTTCCCCTGGTGAACCATTCCAAAAACATCCCTGCGATTCGGACACGCATTCCCGGTCTTTATTTTGCCAGTATGAGCCAGGTCTACCCCTGGGACCGCGGAACCAATTTTGCCGTCGAGATCGGGCGTCGCGCAGCTCACATGATGCTTGACGATCAAATGGACTGATTCCAGATTTTGAATCATTATTTCGAACATATGAGCATTTCTCCAGAAATCCATTTTTACAACAACCCCAAAATACAGGGGGGTGGGTTCAAATTCAAGTTTCTCCCCCTATATATAGGGGGTTCCTTGATAGAGAGTCTGCTAAACCGGTCTACACAATGGGTCTGAATGATCCAAATAATTTTTATCAAAAGAGTCATAAATTTTAAGGTTCGCCTCTCTTAAAGATTCAGGTTTTTTTAGCAAAAAAGGGTCGAATCCGCTTGAGACGCAATGGGATGTCTGCTAAAATTACTTCAATGAAAGTCCGAGCGGGCGACTGCTTCCATCCAATGGAATAAGCGAAATTATTAGTCGAAACACATCCGCCACTGTCTCTTTATATCCAGTGGTGTTTTTTTTATCAAATCTGAAATTATCTTGCCCTGGTGGGTTATTTTCGTACCCGGATAAGAGGAGAAGCCAATGAATGCTGAACATGCCTGGCAGGCCACCCTTGGTCAATTACAACTCGATATGTCCAAAGCTTCCTTTGATACCTGGGTCAGCAGCGCTGAATTTCTGAACTACGATGAAACCAACTGCTGTTTTGAGATCGGTGTCAAGAACGCCTACGCCAAGGATTGGCTTGAAGATCGATTAAGTGCGACGATGAAACGCACTCTGACAGGCATGATGGGCTGCCCGGTGACTCTCAAAGTCAAAGTCTGGTCGGCAGCGCCGAAACCCGCACCTGACGACAACCCCACCTTCCCGGATACAACGCCTGGATCGACAAATAAAAACCTCACCATCAACTCACGCTACCGATTCGACAACTTCGTGGTTGGGTCGAACAACCGTCTGGCGCACGCTGCCTGTTTGGCCGTGGCGGAATCTCCCGCCCGCGCCTATAACCCCCTGTTCCTGTACGGGGGTGTTGGGCTAGGCAAGACCCACCTCCTCCACGCCATCGGGAACGCCTGCGAGCCCACAGGTTTGAACGTTCTCTATGTCTCATCCGAGGAATTCACCAACGACCTGATC
>DPKV01000053.1 GCA_003542325.1 Anaerolineaceae bacterium | reverse complement strand
ACGGAACACCCACAGGGTGCTGGATGAGGTGTTGATTAGCGCCAACCCCACCTCATCAGTCTGCTTCGCAGACAGCTTCCCCTGTCCTCTTCGGGGGCTTCGTCGCTACGCTCCTCGAGGGGAAGGCTTTTTAGATGCAAGGTAGTTTTGAAACCCGTTTACGATTCACACTCTACAAATTAGGAGGGAAATTATTCCTCAATCGTAAACACCTGCACACAGTCCCGGTCTTCCAGGATCAAAGATTCCCTTGGCTTGCCCATCAGCCAGTAGAGCGTTGCGAGGTCGTTGATCGACATGGCAAAATTCAGGGTGACCACCAGCATGACGCCCGGCACGAGATTGAGCGGCACCAGAACGACCGCGATCACACCCAGGGCCGTGATCCCCAAAAGCGGAATAAGCGTCTGCCAGACATAAGCGCTGCGCGGCAGGTACCACTCCGGGGCAGTGGTATATGCGTAGAAGCCGCGGAAGCCCAGCTTCGGCAGGTCTTTGGTGATGACCCACAGCACCAGCCAGTGCAGCCCTTCCCGCAGCAGGAGCACCAGCGCCACCGAAACGACCAGCAGCAGCACCCCGCGCCAGAACTCCCGCATCCCGGTGATAATCAATATGTTTTCAGCGGAAACATATTCCGGGCGCAGGAAGCTGAGGCTTTCCAGGAACAGCCACCCCACACCAAACAACAGTCCCAGCCCGGTCAGGTTCAGGATCATCCCCAAACCCCGGTTCTCATTCAAATCAAAACGTCCATTTTCCTGATAATGCTCCGGCAAAAGCTGTGTAGGTTTATGTTGTTTCATTTTTTACCTCCAGGAATTTCCAGACACCCAAAACCTGTTCCCCCGTCAGGGGGAAGCGGTATCCGTTGGCCAGGGAGTGATGGAAGGTTGCGGCATTTCAGCTTCTCCGTTGCTCACTTCCACCGTTGGCGAAACCGTTGGGAGGAGCGATGGCGTGGACGTCCACAGTTCCTCAGCTGGCGAAACTTCCGACGTCTCAGCCTGAACCGGCGTTTCCATCCCCTGCAGTTTATTGCGCCACCATCGCCGGCCTGCCAGCGCACCGCCCGCCAATAGCGCGAGGACTGTCAAAGTCGTCACACACCCGATGGCCCACTGCCGTCTCCGCTTCCGTCCAAACCAACCGGTACCCTTTCTGGGCACCTGCAAAAGGACGACCGTAATATTATCGTGCCCGCCGCGCCCGTTAGCCATTTCAATTAATGTTTCCGGCGCTTCCGCGAGGGATTGACTCTCCAACACAGTCTGAATCTCCGGGTCGGCCACCAGGTCAGTCAGGCCGTCGCTGGACAACAGGANNCCCGCGAAGTACCACAAACGGAAATCCGGTTCGGGGACATCCCTGGAGCCAAGATAACGCCGGATCACATGGGCGTTGGGATGGTTCCCAACCCCTTCTTCCGAAATCAGTCCGGCGTCAATGGCTTCCTGGACCCAGGTATGATCGGTCGTAAGCTGGATAAAATGACCCTTTCGCAGCAAATAGATCCGAGAGTCGCCAAGGTTGGCCGTATAAAGCCTGTCGCCAATGATCCAGGCGCAGGCACAGGTCGCCCCCATGCCAATCCGTCCCTGGTCGGTTTGAGAGGCATGATAGATCGCCTCACTCGCCCGGTTGATCGCTTTTTCCAGAGTCCGGAGAGGTTTGTCCAGTTCCTCGGCAGCCACACTTTCCGTGATGAGGGACACCCCCATCTCCGCGGCAACTTCACCTGCCCGGTGTCCGCCAATGCCATCACAAAGGACGGCCAGCAGCGATGGCATGCGGTCATTCCAACCGCCGAGGAACGCGGCCACGCCAAAACGGTCTTCGTTTTGTTTGCCCGTCATACCCGGATGACTGCCGGCATGGTAAAGGAGATGCGCCTGCTGGTTTCTAATCATGAGAAGGGTTCGTAACGGCTTATCGAGATCTTTTTATCCGGTTCATTCACTTCCATTGTAAACCGAAAACCTAATTCTCCAAAATGGAGCAGGTCACCCGGTTTCACCCGAACCGGTTCAGTCCCAATCGGCTGGTAATTAAGCCAGGTGGATCTGCTGGGGGAACCCAGATGCCGGAGCCAAAAGCCATCTTCCTCCAACGACAACTCAGCCTGGATGGGGTCCACCCCCGGCGAAGAGAGGACCAGGTCGACCTGCTGCGGGTCATTGCCAATCAGAACCCGCGGCTGGTTGACCGCCAACCCGTTTCCTTCGCCCGGTTCATTGAAGCTGTCAAGGGGTAACAGAAGTGCATAACGCTGTTCTTCCCCATCCATTTCTTCGCTGGCGCTTTTCCCCTTTCCTGAGAGGGCTGCCTGCCGCCGGTTTTGCCACCAGGGTTGATTCACCCGCCAGAACTTGCGGAACAGCCACACCCCCAATAAAACCAGCCCTGCGCCTGCGATGATACCTGAAACGACCAGTCCGATCTGCTGCAACGATAATTGCCCGTAAAGCCCCGGTTCGATGATTTCAATCTGAACGGGAGTCAGGAGGGTGGCTGCCCTCAGACCCAGCGAATCCTCCACCTCCACCTGGATGGTATGTTCACCGGTTTCGGTCAGGCCGGAAATGTCCCAGGAAAACACATCAAAAGGCGCAGAAACATTGACATCCACAACGCTGCCATCCACGAGGAGACGGCTGGCGGTGAGTTCGCGCGGGTGACCATCGGGATATTCCACCAGGATTTGCAGGTCAACCTGTGAAGGCGAAAAGGAAGCTGTATCTGAACCTTCACCGGCAACCGCCTCCCGGCTGATGCTGGCAGGCGGGGCAAGCAGCATCGGGTTCGGCGGCTGGATGGTGATATAAAAGGGCAGGCTTTCGCCGGTAATCTCCAGGTCAGAAAGCGCAGCGCGGATCCCCAGCGGATATGATCCTGTCGCGCGTAAACCTGACTCGTAGGTTAATTCAGAGGCATATCCCAGATCGCTGAGCGTTCCGGTTAGGTCCGGGAGGGTTTCCACACCGGTGTAGTTAAAGAACTGGCCCCCCGTGCTGACAGCCATTTCGATCAGCGACCCGCCCTGGTCATTCGTCAGATAGTACGCCTCTCCAACCATCCAGACATTCACCTGGATGCCCGCCTGTCGTGACTGTTCCGCCAGGGTGTTCACC
>DPKV01000117.1 GCA_003542325.1 Anaerolineaceae bacterium | reverse complement strand
CGGATTCATTGCCTGAACCGGAGGGGTTCCCCGGTTTCCTTTCCACCTGTGAAAGCTGGCATTTTGAGCTGGCCCGCTGCAACGAAAACCTGACCGCCCATTTCGGTGTTACAACCCTGGACGGGTTCGGCCTGCGCGGGAAGCCGATGGCCATCCGGGCAGCCGGGGCCATTATCAGTTACCTGGAAGATACCCAGCGCCAATCCCTGAAACTATTGACTACGCTCCACACCTATTCGCTGGATGAATTCATGGTATTGGACGCGGAAACCCGCCGCAACCTGGAACTGACCGAGACCATTCGTTCCGGGAAAACCCAGGGATCCCTCCTGGGCATTCTGGACCACACCCAAACCCCCATGGGCGGTCGCCTGATCCACCAGTGGGTCAGCAAGCCCCTGCTGGAGGTAACGGAGATCAATACCCGGCTGGATGCAGTGGAGGCCTTCTATAAGAACGGTTTGCTCCGCGCAGAAACCTCGGATACACTGGCGGAAGTGGATGACCTGGAACGCCTGATCAACCGGGTCCTTTCCGGCCATGCCATCCCGCGCGACCTGGTCGCCATTCGGGAGAACCTCGTCCGTCTCCCCCAAATCAAAGCCATCTTCAAAGAAGAACTCCCCGCCCTGAACGGCATCCTGTCCCGGATCCGGGAGTGCAGGGACTCGCTGGCCTTGCTCCAGGCAGCCATCCAGGATGACCCACCCGCGACGCTGGCAAATATCGGCATCATCCGCAAAGGCTTTTCGACCGAACTCGACAACATCCTTGCTTCATCCAAACATGCCCGTGAATGGATCACCGGTCTGGAAAAAACGGAAAAAAACCGTACAGGGATCAAGACTCTAAAAGTGGGCTATAACAAAGTCTTTGGTTATTATATTGAAGTAACCCGGTCGAATACCGACCTTGTACCGGAAGAATACATCCGCAAACAGACGCTGGTCAACGCGGAGCGTTACATTACCCCCGAACTTAAGGAATATGAAACACTGGTCCTGAATGCCGAAGATCAAATCCGGGAAATAGAAGGCCGGGTCTTCACCCAGGTCTGCCAGGAACTATCCGAAGGCGCACAGGAAATACTGGAGACCGCACGGGCGCTGGCGGAATTGGATGCCTATGTGTCCCTTGCTGAAACAGCCGCCCTGAACGATTATCACCGTCCTGAAATCATTAATGAGAAATGCCTTGAGATTGAGGATGGACGCCACCCTGTCGTTGAAAAACTGCGCCTTTCCGAACGCTTTGTCCCCAATGATGCCATATTCGATGAAGGCGAGATCATCCGGGTCATCACCGGTCCAAACATGAGCGGCAAGTCTACCTTCCTCCGCCAGGTCGCGCTGATCGTGCTGATGGCGCAGATGGGCTCCTTCGTGCCCGCCGACAAAGCCAAAATCGGCCTGGTGGACCGCATCTTCACCCGGATCGGCGCACAGGACGAGATTCATGCCGGGCAGTCCACCTTCATGGTGGAAATGATCGAGGCAGCCAACATCCTGCACAACGCAACTTCACGCAGCCTGCTGATCCTGGATGAACTTGGCCGGGGAACCAGCACTTACGATGGCGTCTCCATCGCCTGGGCGATGATCGAGTACATCCACAGCCATCCCGATCTGAAAGCCACCACCCTTTTCGCCACCCATTACCACGAACTCACGCAACTGGCAGAGCTTTTCCCCGGCGTGCGGAATTATAATGTGGCTGTCTCCGAAGCGGATGGCAAAGTCGTCTTCCTCCACAAGATCGTGCCCGGCGGCGCAGACCGCTCATATGGGATCCATGTCGCCCAGATCGCCGGATTACCCAAGCCGGTCATCCAACGAGCAAACGAAATCCTCCACCAGTTGGAGGACTCTTCCGGGACTACTCTTGAACAAAAAGAGACATCCCGGCAGCAGCTCACCTTATTCCCCGAAAACAATCCCCTGTTGGAAGCCTTCAAAGACCTTGACATCAACAGCATAACGCCCATTGAAGCTTTGAACCTGCTTTATGACTGGAAGCGCAGATTCATCCAGGAAGATAAGGATTAACCGCTTATTGATCAAGTATTCTGGAAAATCGAAAAAAAGGCCTGGACAGGTCTTTTTTGTAAACCATGCAAGGACAACCATAAATCTTAATTTATCCTTGGCCCAAAACTCAGCTTAATGCTTTTGGCTGCCAATTACGATTCCTCGTCCTCATCCAGGTCAACGTTCTTGAAGGCCAAATGGGTAAAATCATTCACTCCCCATACCACCCACTTATGTTGGTCAGGTTCGTAGTAAACCGTGGCAAAAGCTGTATTGACGAACCGGAAATGGACGCCCTGACCGTTCGCCTGGGGTGTTATACCCAAAACAACATGTATTGCCTTGTTAAGAATGCCGCCATGGGAAACGATCACGTAACGTGCGGGAGGTTTCCGTAAAATCCTTTGAATGGCCTTACCCGCCCGTAAATAAAGCGCCCAGTCACCTTCCCCAGTCTTTCCCATGTCATCATAAGGCGTAAAGAAATCCGGCTTTGGGTAGACGGAATCCGCTTCGCCGAGCTTTAGACCCGTTAGTCGACCGATATCCCTCTCCCGCCAGTCTGGATCAATTTCCAAAGGGCAATTAAAGGTCTGGCAGATCATCTCCGCTGTTCCGGCTGCTCTTTGAAGGGGGCTGGTAATCACCTGGTCAATCTGGGTGCCGTCCGCCTGCCATCT
>DPKV01000130.1 GCA_003542325.1 Anaerolineaceae bacterium | reverse complement strand
GTCAGGTCGTAATGCACCCGTTTGGCCTCTTCCTCAATCTCCCGAATCGTCCGGATCCGCTCCCGCATCAGGAACGCCCCATGCCGGGCCAGCATACCGTCCCATACGGCAAGCTGCTCCGAGTCTCCGCCGCGCTCCGCCAGGAGTTTAAGCAAGGCATTCCGCTGGGATAGTGTCTGTCCATAATCGCTCAGATGCTGGATGTACTGCGGAGAAACCTGGGAGATCAACAAGTCCAGATAACGCCGGCGTTCGGAAGGCCCCTCCTCAATGATCCGGGCCATCTGGGGGAGGAAGATCACCGCGTTGAAGACGCCAACGACCTCACTCATCTTCCGCTTCACGCCATCCAGCAGGACTTCCTTCCGGAAGCGGGTACTGCCGTTGCCCCCATTGGGTTCCCGGATCAGCCGTACTTCAATGCGGTGGGTGCTGTCCTGCCGTTCGAACTCACCGACGATCCGTCCCACCGTCGTCCCGGCTTCCGGGAGGGTCAATGTGAGTAACTGCCGGTCTGAACTGGCGTGGAAGGATGTGAAAGTGGACAGGAAGTAGACGGCTTCCAGAAGCGTTGTTTTCCCCTGCGCGTTCTCACCCACCAACAGAAAGATTTCCCGGGGAAGGTCAAGATCCAACCGGGAAAAGTTCCTGAAATGGGTTAGTGAAAGCCGTTTCAGATACATTTATCGTCTAAACCATATCCGGCATTTCTTCGTCCGGCTGCCAGATTTCGACAGCCCGGTCGGTATAAAGGACGCCATCCAGGTGGTCAATTTCGTGCTGGAAAATCCTCGCCAGCCAGCCCACTGCCCTGATTTTAAGTTTCTTCCCATGCTGATCCTGGGCTCTAACCGTCACAACTTTGGCGCGGTCAACCGAACCCACCAGGCCGGGAACGGACAGGCAGCCTTCAATCCCCCGTACCGTCTCATCCGACATTTTCACTATCTCGGGATTGACCAGGACATACAATTGCCTGGGTATATCCTCATCATCCTCATGTCCAAACTCAACAACGGCAACCCGTTCCGAGATGCCAACCTGGGGCGCGGCCAGACCCACGCCCGGCGCGACCCGCATGGTTTCAACCATGTCGTCAACCAGTTTGTGCAAATCCTTATCGAATTTGCTGATCGGTTCTGCTTTCTTGCGCAACACTTCAGAGGGAAATGTTTTGATTTCTCTAATTGTCATAAGTTTTTCTCCGAAAGGATTTTACCCTTAAGTTGCCGTAATGACATCATTCTTCCTGAATATCTTCCCAACCTTCCATTTCCGAAGGTGGTCTTTTCAGTTCCTGTCCATTCGTCCGCCGGTGGTAACTCGCGATCCATTCCGAGATCCGTTCCCGCTCCCCCTCAACCTTAAACTGTTGGATCTGGTCCAGGCGTTCCCCCATCCGATAGAAGATGTCCTGCTGGACTTCCGATGGGTTGTACACAAAATCAAAGGTCAGGTTCGTACTCCCGACGGAGATATAGACCGTGCCGAAATTAAACAGGTACCCCCAGAACCCTTTACGTTCATATTCGATACTGAGCACGTTTTCCAATGGCGCTGAACGCCGGCGCACCTTGCCCAGGGGTTTCCGGTCCAGGTCCACGATCTGGTCCATGGTGATCTGAAAGATATCGTTGCGCCAATCCGCATATTGATAGATCACAACTACAAAACAAATAAATATAAAAATACTGGCGGCGACCAAACCTGGCGTCAGCGGCACAAAAACCAGCGACCCTGCCAGCCGGGCGATAATTCCGGTAACCGCCAGAGCGATCAACAGCACCGGCAGCCAGGTCATCCGAACAAGGACGAACCAATGCTTCCGGTAGGTGATCGCCCCGTTTTGGTCATAGCGCAGGCGGATAAAATCCCTGAACAGCCATTCCAGGAAGCCGGGCTCCCGTGTCTCGGTGGATTCGGGGATCGCGGCGGGTTGCGTGNNGTTGCGTCATGGAAGCCCGGGTGGTGCCGGCAGCGCCTTGCGGATAATCCAGCTTTTCATGCAGTTTCTCCGCCATCGCCTCAGATTCTTCGCGGCGGTTATGGTCCTCTGCCTTGTGCCAGTAAGCCTCCACCAAAGTGGCGATGGTTTCCGCCCTTGGCAGGTCCGCCAGGCGGATCGTGCCGACATAGGTCAATACCACAACATCCGCGAAACCAAAGAGGCTCCCCAGCCGTGATTTCTGCATCCCGACCGACATAACCGTCCGCAGGGGTGCTTCCCGGCGGCTGTCATAGACCATGGCGACTTTTTCAATCCAAACCACACGTTTGTTGGTAAGGATAAAGAAATCATTCCGCCAATCAAACAGAACCCAGAGCGACCAAAGAAACGAAACAGGCAGGCCGAGGCCAAGAGTTATCCACCCATAAGGGCGTCCCGGCAGCCAGAGTAAAAGGAGTAATAAGGACAGAACAAGTAAAACCATTCCCACCAACAGCGGAAGGGCCAGCCTGACCCACAAAATGGCGGGGTGCTTCCTGGAAATCACATGGATAAATTCATCTTTTCCCAACCAGGGCACATCGACCTGGATCGAGAGTTTCCGGCTGCGGACTGAGACGTCCAGCATCTCCTCCACCCCGGGTAGATCTTCGTAGATGTAAAGGTAATCATCCACACTCAGGCGGAGCAAGACCCCATCTTCCAGGGCTACCGCCCGATAGAAACGCGGGTCATCCACCAACAGCGCTTCCTCGCCAAAGAAATCCCCCCGATGCAGCGTTGTAAATGGGTTGACCGATCTCTTCCGGTCCACTTCCAGCGCGACCTGCCCCTCACAAATGATGAACATCTCTTCGGAAAGATCGCCCTCAGAAAAGATCACATCCCCGCTCTGGTACGATACAACTTTGAACAATCCTGCCAGCCGGTTGATCCGGCCTGGATCCAGATAGCCAAAAAGAGGTGTTTGGCTGAGAAGGGTAATGATTTCCGATGCTTCTATATGCATACCCCAAGTATAAAACAAGTTTTAAGTTTTATGAAATGAGCCGCAACGCTTCATTTTATCCTGGGGAATGGAAATGCAGTGGGCATGATTTTCTTGGGATTTTATTCTTGGATTCAAGGATTTAGTGCAACGGGTGAGGTGATAAAGGCGCCGGTGCAGCCCTCTATATGGCGATGAGCCGGACTCTCATTCGGACTTACACCGGCGAAGGTCAGCGCGGCCCCAAAGATGTCATCAATGAAGTCAACCGCCGCATCCTCACCGATACCGAACTTGGCATCTTCCTCACCGCAGTCTATGGCATTCTGGACCCGCGAAAAGGCACCTTCGAATACGTCAATGCAGGGCATAACCCGCCTTGTTTCCTGCATAAGAAGGACGACGAGGTGGTGTGTACCCTCCTGGAAAGGACCGGCCCTCTGCTGGGAATCTTCAACGAAAGTTAAGGGGAGGCCAAAACCGTCAACCTGAAGAAGGGCGATTCCCTGGTCCTGCATACCGATGGGATCACGGAAGCCCAGGATGAAAATGGGGTCTTCTACGGCAATGACACTCTGCTGACATCGCTGAAAAGCAATTTCGGACAATCTGCCGAACTTTTCCGGAACAGCATGCTCAATAGTGTTCAGACCTTCATAAAAACAGCCCCCCGACTGGACGATATCACCCTGGTCGTTATTCAAAAAGAATGACGGAAGAAGTTACTGGAAACGTGCGCAGCAATCCAATGCGGAAAAAAAAAGAACTGCCCGGGTTGGAGCAGCTCTTGTTGTAAATAAGGATAAACCTTAAACTTCCGCTTTATCCATCTTCTTCGACTTCGAAGGTTCTTTTTTCATAAAAACGACTTTCCCATCCTCAATATCCACAATCACCGTGTCACCAGGCACGAAATCGCCTGAAAGCAGGCTGATCGACAATGGACTCTCCACGTGTTTCTGCAAAGCTCGCTTCAAAGGACGGGCGCCAAACGCAGGGTCAAAACCCTCACTGGCCAGCCATTCGGTCGCGGCTTCCGTCAGTTCAACTTGCAGGCCGTGCTCTGAAAGTCGGGAACGGATATCTTCCGCCTGCAGGACGACAATTTTCTGCATATCTTCCTTTGTGAGTGAGGAGAACACAATGGTCTCATCAATTCGGTTGAGGAATTCAGGACGGAAAGTGCCTTTGAGCGCCTTTTCGATCTTCTCCAGGTTGGATTTATCGCCATCTTCCATCGAACCCAGGAAACCCAGGGTACCGCTCTTATTGATGTATTCCGTGCCCAGGTTGCTGGTCATGATCAACACCGTATTGCGGAAATCCACCACCCGGCCCTGACCGTCAGTCAGGCGGCCGTCATCCAGAATTTGCATAAGAGCATTCCAGACTTCAGGGTGTGCTTTCTCCACCTCGTCAAACAGGATCACACGGTATGGCCGACGGCGAACCGCTTCGGTCAACTGACCGCCTTCTTCATAGCCCACGTATCCGGGAGGAGCACCGAACAAACGTGAGACGTTGTGCTGCTCGCGGTATTCGCTCATGTCAATCCGCACCAGAGCTTCTTCATCGTCGAACATAAACTCAGCCAATGCTTTGGCGAGTTCGGTTTTTCCAACACCGGAAGGGCCGATGAAGATAAAGGAACCAATCGGCCGGCGCGGGTCCTTCAACCCGCTGCGCGCCCGGCGAATCGCATCGGCAACCGCCGCCACTGCTTTTTCCTGCCCGATCATCCGCTCATGCAGGCGGCCCTCCATCTGAAGAAGTTTATCCTTCTCATCTTCCATCATCTGCGAAACCGGAATACCCGTCCACTGGTTGATAACCTCGGCGATATCATTGATATCCACGACCTCATCCAGTTTGTGTTCCTGTTCCCACAGATCACGCTTGCTGTTGAATTCATCTTCAATCCGCAGCCGCTCCGATTTCATCCTGGCCGCGCGTTCGTAATCCCGCTCGACACCGGCTTGCTCTTCTTCCTTCAACAACCGGTCAATCTCCGTTTTGAGGGCCTTTAGGTCATCCGGCAGGGAATACAGCGCTACACGCAATTTGGCCGCCGCTTCATCGATCAGGTCGATTGCCTTATCGGGCAGCCGCCGGTCCGTCACATATCGGGCGGACAGCTTTGCCGCCTGTATCAGCGCTTCATCAGAGAAAGTGACCTTGTGGTGCGCTTCATAACGGTCCCGCAGGCCGCGCAGCATCTCAATGGTGTCGTCCACGGAGGGTTCATCCACATAAACCGGGGCAAACCGCCGTTCGAGTGCGGCATCTTTTTCAATATGCTTATGATATTCATCCAATGTGGTCGCGCCGATGCATTGCAGCTCACCCCTCGATAAAGCTGGTTTGAGCATATTGGATGCATCCATGGCGCCTTGTGCCGCGCCAGCACCGACCACGGTGTGTAATTCGTCAATAAAGAGGATGATCTCGCCCTCTGACCGCTGGATTTCTTCAATCGCGGCTTTCAGACGCTCCTCAAATTCACCCCGGAACCGGGACCCGGCAATCATCGCGCCCAGGTCCAGTGAGACGACTTTCTTGCCCATCAGGATCTCGGGCACATCGTTGGTCGCGACTTTTTGACTGAGGCCTTCCACAATCGCCGTCTTGCCGACACCGGCCTCACCGATCAGGACCGGGTTATTCTTCGTGCGGCGGGAAAGGATTTGGATCAGCCGCATAATTTCCGTATCCCGTCCGATGACCGGGTCCAGTTTGCCCT
>DPKV01000010.1:6725-11030 GCA_003542325.1 Anaerolineaceae bacterium | reverse complement strand
GCACCCTTTTTTCAGGAGACTCATACTAATAAATAATAGGTTATTAAGGAGTCATTATGTCGCTTGGAATTGTAATAAAAGGACCAGAAGGTTTAGTCATTGCTGCAGATAGCAGAGTAACATTAGGAACGAAGACCCCTAATGGTGAAATTTTCCATGTGAATTTTGATAATGCACGAAAGGTATTAGCGTTTACTACGAATTCTTCTCAGAATTCTCATATTGGTGCAGTGACTTATGGACAAGCTACTTTAGGTACTACTAATCGGACTGCTCATAGTTTCTTACCTGAATTTGAGTCAACCTTACCTGAAGGAAGATTAAATGTTCAAGATTTTGCTGAAAAACTAAAAGACTTTTTTATGGGCCAATGGAACAATAACAAAATTCCTAATTATTCTGGTCCAAATATGGTGTTTGTGGTTGCTGGTTATAACATTGATGAACATTTTGGTAGAAAATATCTATTCGAAATTCCTGGCAATCCTCAACTTCAAGAAAGAAACGCCGGTTCTAACGAATATGGTATTACATGGGGCGGTCAACGTGAATTTGTTGATAGAATTATTCAGGGATATGATGAAAACGTATTGAATATTATTCAGAAACAACTTAAATTCGATGATAGAAAAAAAGAAGAGATTAGAAAAAAACTTAGACCACTAACAATGAAAATGCCACTACAAATGCTTCCCCTGCAAGATTGTGTAGACTTGGCAATTTTCTTTATTCGTACTACAATTGATGCTCAACGCTTAACAGTTGGTACTAGGGGTGTTGGCGGTACAATTGAAGTAGCGACTATTACTCGTAGTGAAGGATTCAAATTTATCCAAAGGAAGAAAATTTCTGGAGAAAGAGAGATTTGATATGACCAAGATATTTTCGGATTTTGTTCAGTGCAAATGTGTAAGTTATCCGAATGAATTGACAAGAGAATATGTTGTTCATGCTGACGAATTTTCAGAAATCTCTTTTTATGATAGACATGTAACAATGTATTACGATATTGATGATCTTTGGGAAAGCACATCAGCACAGATCATTAGAGAACGCAAAGACGCCCTGGATTTGTTAGCTGAAATGTGATTTATCCAAGAAGAGAACACATTATTAGGATAAACCATCAGGTTATTAAATCTACTAAGGGATTATTTGTCCCTCCAGACAATTTAAGTAATCCAAACAGTTTAGAGTGGGTATTGAATACTATTCAATATCCACTTTCTGATTTATACGAAACTCTTGAGTCGAAAGCTTCTTTACTTGCCTGGACAATTATTCGTAGTCATGTGTTCAATGATGGGAACAAGCGAACAGGGATGGTAGCTCTTGAGACCTTCTTGAAAATAAATGGTGAGAATATTGAAGCTACTGATGATGAGATTAAGGAAATTGCTCTATATGTTGCAGATCCTGAATATAAAAAATCCTCAAAAATTAATTTAATTTCATGGATATATGAACATAAAATATAATCCTAATTTATCTGATAACTACCGAATTGGATTTGCAATTGTATCCGCTCGTTCTTGGTTCAAGTCCAGGTTGAGGATCTTTTAGCTAAAAACTACGCTTTTCATTCCAAGAAAATTATGCGTTCATCTTTTTTCTGTTCAAAGAAAACAATTACACATATCGCTCAAATTTTTCCCCGATTTGATTGGAGCATACATTTCTCACCATTAAACACCAGTTTTATAAGGAATTATTGGTGTACATTTGTATTTTGGGTCTCTGAACACATAATCTTCAAGACCCAAAGCAGACAGAAATAAGGATTGCCTTTCATTTGGCCGTTTCAAGAAATAACACTCTCCTTTGTATAACATTGTTTGAATGTTATAGAATACCGTGGTTACCATATAGGACGTAGGTTTGCTGGTTGGTTTGTTATCCCATCCGGGAACCATTGTTTGGGTCTGTTCCAAGTAGAGCCGCATTGATCGTTCTATGATTGCATATTCTGGTGAAACAATCCAGTGATTCTGGAAATAATCGTCCACTCCCACGAAGCAACAGAACTGGTCAACCTATTGTACATCAAGTGGACGCCTTGGTGCGTTGAGCCCGGATTTTTCTTTGGGATTCACCCTGCAATTCAATGTGGTGGCCATGCGGCCATAGCGATCGTCCAGGATATCCAGCAAGAACTACGCGTCAATCAGGGTTAATGGGTCCCGCAGCCAGTCATCCAGGATCAGCAGGTCAACATTGTGGAGAGACTTGACCAGCTTGGGATACGTCCCTTCCAGTTGAGCAAGTTTCAGCGTTTGAAAGAACCGAGGGAGCCGAAAATATCGGACGCCCAGGTCCTGTTCGCAAGCCGCCCGGCCCAGGGCACAAGCGATGTAGGTTTTGCCTGCGCCGGTGGGACTGAGGATGATCAGGTTGAGGGCTTTGCGGATCCAGGTGATCCCCGCCAATTGCAAGATCTGTTGCCGCTGCAGGCCGCGTCCGGGTGAGAAATCGATCTCCTGCACCCAGGCGGTCTGCGAAGCGCTCTTCGAGTTGCTGAAAGCGGGCTTGCCGCACCCGCCGTTGGACGCGGTTCTCTGTGCGCTGCAACACCTCCGTTTCCACCAACAGCGCCAGGCGTTCTTCAAAGGGCAGTTCGTCGTACTGGGGCAGTGCCAACTGGACTTCCAGAGCCTGGCGGAAAGCAGGCAGCCGCAGTTGGGCCAGCTGGTCGAGCAAAACCTGTTGGGACGATTGGGTTGTCATCATAAATCTCCTTTTTAGCTATAATAGGCTTGTCCACGGATATGCTCGTGGGATTGGGGTTCCACCCTGAAATAACTAATTCCAATAAACTGCAAATAAGACAGGCAGGAGTTGGCCTGTCTTTATATATAAGACAAACCTGTAAATCCTATTCCCCCACCCCCGCTGCATCGGGGGCTTTCTACTTTAACCCAGACCGGGAGGGTGCAGCCACCTGATCAAAGGAGAAAAAAATGAAAACCAATAGAAATCCCAAGCCATTATGCTCACCGATGGCAAACTGGCAAGAAAGTGGCGGCACTGTTTTGGGCCAGAAGTTCTCGGATAGGGAACTGGCTAAGCTTCTAAGCCGAACGATTGACGTCCTTCCCAGTCAACTTCGTTTGCCTGCCCAGCGCGCTCTGAAAGGCGACAGCTCGTTAATTGACGAAAACTGGGTTAATGCTGTTCGGCCCTTTTTCCTCTCTGAGGCCAGGAAAATGCTCAATGAAAGAGAGAAAAAAACAAGGGGTTAGTCCTCATCGAGTTCTTCATCAGATAGGGACATATCAAACAGCGCATCCTTTTGATTCTCTGTCAGATTACCGGCTGTTACGAAAAGGGCTGCGAGACTA
Source organism: Anaerolineaceae bacterium (assembly GCA_003542325.1). GTDB lineage: Bacteria > Chloroflexota > Anaerolineae > Anaerolineales > Anaerolineaceae > Brevifilum. The sequence goes on along the minus strand of DPKV01000010.1, from coordinate 7,692 downwards.
GATGCGTCATCTTCTCCCAGCAGTCCATTCTCGTACCGGAACATTTCTTCTTCGCTGACCGTATCCAATACCTCGGCTGGTATCACGGCCAGGAATTCAGTGGAGTTATGGCGAACAAAAGCCACCTTTCCCATTTCTTCGTTCCTGACCAGCTTGACCGGTCGCACCTCTTCATTGAAGCGATCGTTGATCAGCTTGTTGAGCAAGGCGCTCTGGGATAACTCCGGGTGGCGTTCCACAAGTGCGTTGAGTTTCCTTTCGGTGATTGAATTGATTTTAAAAGACTTGCTGATGAGGTCGGTCAATATGATCCTTTCATGATCTTCTGGTGAGTAATATTTATGATTACATTATATTACTCTGTAATCTCATTGTCAAGTCCCCCCGCTGTATCGGGGGTCTTCTACTTCAACTCAGCCCTGGCGAGTACAGCCGCCTGGCTAAGGGAGATAAAAATGCTTTACTTAAATCACGTCCGAATGAAGAAAGACAAGTTCCGACGAAACGGCGTTCTGGCCTTTCTGGGCCATATGCCGCTTTTTCCGGAAAAGCGCTGCCCCCGGCTAAAACCTGGGGACGTGAGAAATATTGAAATCACCCGGCTCTCGAAATCAAAGAGGTCCGGGTTCTTTGTTCTGGCAGGAGGTAAATAGTGGCTTTGGCTCAGGGAGCGGTTTGTGTGTCAGCCGCTCCCCTTTTGACCGAGGCAGCGATTGATCTACTGAAATTTTTCGACGCCCATGTCAACCTGGACAAGGAAAACATCCCCCAGATCCAATCGCTTTTGAGATTGATGCAGCCGTACTGGTCAGCCCCTGGCCTTGAAGAACTGCAGGGGGTTATTGACCAAATGAAAAGGGCCGGCATCAGTGCAATAACTCAAAATATATTGATTGCCGCAGCTTACAAAAGGGCGGCTCAGGAGGCAGCGAACCATGAACGAAGCAGTTTGTATGAAACCTACAGC
>DPKV01000010.1:0-6610 GCA_003542325.1 Anaerolineaceae bacterium | reverse complement strand
GCGGTCATCCGTTATATCCTGGATGCCTCAGAAGGACGACTCGCTCAGAACAAAAAGGGCGGCGGCTCCCTCATATTCGTTCTCTGGTTTATGAACGACCACCTCGGCGATGAGGTCTTCGAGAATTACGCCAGAATACTTTTGCGGGCGGCTATAGACCATCCCGACTGGGACCTGGGATATATCCTCCCCCATCTGGAAGCCCTGGTGGAGTTCCGGCCGTTCCTTGATGAGATGCGACGACCAATCGACAAGGATGAAAAAGCAAAAGACCTGATCCTCCTGGATATTGCCGGCTGGAAAGCGGCTGTCAATTTCAGCCCTAAAAATTTGAATAAAATAGGTTTCGATGCGGGCGCTCAGGTCGTCATCTCATCATCCCATAAGGGGGTGATGATCATGTCGGAGCGGGGACTGGAAATCCAGGGGCTTGACACCAGTAAAGGATGGTCACAGCGTTATCCCAACTTCTGGTACTGCCAGAAACGGGGTGACGGCGAAGATGTATGGCGTCTGATCAACCAACTGGATGGGATCCTGGTTCCTGTGGATGGGCAATCCCATAACGCGGAAGTCCCCGCCACTGATGCAGACTTTCCAAAAGAGCTGGTGATCCTCCGGGTGCAGGATCGGGTTGTGGCTTTGAACCTGACCCAGAAAACCCTGACCCGCCAGGCGTTCCGCCTGGGCGCTGATGTCGTCCTGGCCTCCAGCAATGAAGGGACGGTGGTCAACGCCGGGAAGGATTGGGTTGTCCACGGGCTGAACCGGGAGACCTGGGAACAGGTCCATGCCAACCTGTGGGTGAAAAAGTTCCGAGGAAGTCGTAACGATTTCCGGGAAATCCTGTCCAGGCTGGACGAACTGCTGATCCCCGTGGACCAGTTCGTCCAAGACGCCCCCATTTTCATATGATCGTTATCAACAACACAAATATCATGGTGGTTGTGCGCTGGATGGCAAGGTTAGCGAAGGGTGCACACTATCATAGAAAGGAGAAAGGTCATGGAGGTCTTTTTGAACAACCTTCAAAAGCAAGCGGTCCTCCATGACAGGGGGCCGCTTTTCGTTCTCGCCGGCCCTGGTACGGGAAAGACCCGGATCCTGGTCGAGCGAGTTCGCCGGATGGTCAAGGATGGTTACCCGCCTGAAGAGATTTGCCTGGTGACCTTCACGACCAAAGCGGCCGATGAGATCCGGCATCGCCTGAGCCGGGATATTGGAAAGGACCTGGTGGAACACCTCAACGTTTCTACCCTCCACAGTCTTGCTCTCAGAATTATGATCGCCAACGAGAGAGCCCATCAACGTAAGGTACCGGAAATAGCGGACCCGATGGAATGTTACGGGCTGCTGAAAAGGGCTATGGAGGAAATTGGGATCTCTGAAAACATCTATTCCGCAACAGACTTGCAAAACCGGCTCGTTTGGTATAAGACGACCTGGCAAGCGGATCTCTCGATCCTGCCCCTTCCCATGCAGGAAGTGATCCGGCGCTATAGCCAGATCCTCAAGTCCGAATCAAAGTGGGACCTCTCCGATTTGATCGCCCACGCGATCAATGTCCTGGAAACGGAACCCGAACTGGCTTTAGCATTTTCATCCATCCATTACCTGATGGTAGATGAGTTTCAGGATACTTCCCGGATGGAATATAAATTCCTGAAGCTCCTTCTGCAGGGGGGCGATAATATCATGATGGTGGCCGCAGCCGCCCAATCCATTTACACCTGGCGGGGCGCTGACTTTCAAGCTCTGAGCCGGGAAGTTGAGAAAGACTTTCCCCAGATGGAAAGGATCGTCCTCCGGGAAAACTACCGGTGCGGCCGGCGGATTATCGAAGCCGCTGCCTCGATGACCCCCGAAGAAGACGAGGTCCGGCTGAATGGCAACCGGGGTGAAGGCGAAGTCCTCTGGAATGAACTCCCGGACAACTACGCCGAAGCGAATTTCATCGCCAATACCATCATCAACCTCCATGGACAGGGTGTCCCACTGACCCATATCGCCATCCTGTTTCGCTCCTGGCGGCAGGCCAGCGTCATCGAACAGGCCTTGGTAGATCGCAAAATCCCCTACAAATTGTTTGGGGAAAATCGCAGGTTCTATGAGCGGCCCGAGATCCAGGAACTGGTGGCCTACGTCCAGGCGATCCAGGCGCTGCGTGACTACAATAACGGAGTCAGCGATACCCCCATAATGAAAGGCGCTATCGATCGGATCATCAATACCCCACCCAGGGGTATCGGGCCGAGAAGTAAGAAGTTAATCAGGGGGAATGCAGTGGAAATCTCAGTGGAAGCCCTGGTCAGGGCAATGGCGAGGAAAGACCTGCGCGAACAGGTCAGAACCGCTGCTCTCGACCTCTTCAATCTTCTGAACCGCTTTGCCAAAATGGAAATTGACCGCCCGTCCGAATTGATCGGAAAGCTGCTGGAGGAAACGGACTGGATCCGTCCTCTGCAGCAGGAACTGGACGGCCGGCAGGCCATCAACCGGATGCGGACCCTGCAGGAGGAAGCTGCTACCTATCGTTTTGTGGAGGGCTTTCTCAATACGATGTCAGAAAAGGTCAGTTTCAAGATGGATGATGACGGTCTGGCCCTCACGACCATTCATGGTGCGAAAGGACTGGAATGGTCAGTTGTCTTCCTGGCCGGTTTCAATGAATACGAACTGCCTTCGGCTCAAGCGCTTCGTGAGGCCGCCGGCGGCGATCCGGTCGAAGAACGGCATGTAGCGCATGTGGCCTTCTCCCGGGCCAGGGATTTACTGCTCCTGAGCTGGTACCAGGATCAGATCCGGCCCGATGGGAGACTGCGGTCCATGAGTCGGTCCAGTTTCGTGGGGAAAATCCCACAGGAGGTACTCCGTGAATTTGATGAGAAATATCTCAAAATCGCCAGGGATAATGAGTCTCTTGAAGACTATTACGCCTCCGACGAAGAGGCGTTTGAAGTCCTCTTTGGATAAGGTGTATGCCCTGGCTGAACACGATCAGCCTGGCAGGTACCTGGTCAATACGGCTACAGGCGAAACGGAAATCGAGATCGTCGCCATGGTGAACGATGTCTACTTCAGCGAGGATGGACGGGCTTTCCCGAAAGAACAGGTGTCCGGTTTCATCTTCGCCGCAATGACCTGGGCGAATAAAGATGAGCGTTGATCTGCAAACCCTCAAACGACAGCATGACCTGCCCAACATAGCCCACACTTACGGCGTAGAACTTCGGCAGTGCGGTCGCGGGTTTATCGGACGCTGCCCGTTCCATGACGACCACAATCCCTCATTTTCAATCTTCATGACATCCACAGGCGATTGGCATTTCAAGTGTTTCTCCGGCAGCTGCGGCCTTTCCGGCGATGTCCTGGACTTCGTGGGGCTGATGCGGTTCGGCCAGGGATGGAACCCTAATGACTCCGACATGTTCAAAGAGGTGCTCGAATTGCTGGGCGAAAAGGACATGGGCGCTTCCGAAAAGAAGTGGGTCGTTGAATATTCCCCGGAAAGCCTGAAGGTCCACGAGGTCACATCCACGGTCCGGTTTGTCTGGGATGTGGCGCTGAATGTCTACGCCGAGAGGCTGTTGAAGACCCCCGAAGCTGTGGCGTATCTGACCCAGACCCGGAAACTGCCCCTTGAAATCCTCAGAAAGTACCGGTTTGGGTACTGCCCGCCAGAAGGAACCGCTCTCAAGTATGCCCTCTATGCTCTTGGAAAGCGCGATAGAGATCTGGAATATGCCAGCGTCTTCCGCCCTTCCAAGCGGTCCGGCCAGAAGGACTACGAGTTCTTCTACGGACGGATCACTTTTGCCGACGTGGACTGGCACAGCCGGCCCACCTATGTCTTCGGCCGGTCCCTGCCCGGCGCCAGCTCCCACAATAAATACCTGGGACTCGCCCTGTTCGCCAAGCCCGTTTTCGGACTGGCTGCGCTGGCCTCCACCGGCCCGGTGCTCCTGATGGAGGGGCCGATCAACGCCATGATTGCAAGTTACTGGGGTTTCAATGCCATCGCTTTGACCGGCACAAACCCCTCACCTGCTCACCTGGAAGAGATCGAGTCCCGGATTGTGAAGCGCAACCGGCAGCTTATTCCCGTGCTCGACAACGATGAGGCCGGCTCGGTCGCCATCGTAAAGTGGCGAGAGTACATTCCAAAAATGGAAGACCCGATCCGATTGCCGGCCGAGGTTGACGGGAAGTTGATCAAAGATATCAATGACCTGCACACCGCCACGAAAAAGGGGCGGCAATTGTTTGTCAACCTGTTGAAAAAGCGCCGGCTGGCCTGATCATCACCCCGGCGCTTTTCTTTTGTAGAAAGCTGAAATTGGAATATATCTGATTGAATGACACTCCCGGCAAGCTTGGCGATGCTTGCCCTAAAATTCATTCCTACTTCCTATGTGTGCTTCTATCTACTTTTTCCCAGTATATATTTTCTTGACAAAGGGATATTAACAACGTATGATATATGAGAAATCAATTAATCAGAATCTCAGATTGTGAGGTTGAAATGCCTGACTATTTACAAGTCCGAAGCAACGGACAAATTACCCTGCCTGCTCCAATACGTCGTAAAGCCAAAATTGCCGAAGGGGATTTACTGGAAGCTGTTGTTGAACCCGATGGATCCATCCGATTGGTTCCGAAACTGGCCCTGGATCGTTCTCTGGCAGAGAAATACCAGTTTGAAGATCTCGCCTGGGCAGAAAACCAGAAAGACCAAAAGGCATGAGTCGTATTGTCGTTCGTGATACAAGCCCGGTATTACATCAATCCAATTTAGATAACATCTCACGCACTTTCAATAAAAATTCCCCAGGCCGTAAGACAGAAACATCATCCTTGTCCGGCCAATAATCTCGCATATTAAAAATAATCGGTTCCTCGCTAATTAGTATGGGTAAATGATACTTTAACTCCACTGAAAAAAGGCCGACTAATTGAAAAAGACCTTTACTTATTAAAACGCCGAACTTCCAAAAACCGGACAATTAACTAGAAATTAATGGATTAACTCATACTCGATATAAAGTTTGATCCAGTACCGGAATCAATGGGCAGACGTCATACAAGACTGCTCAGACCTATAGTACCGTGTCTTGCTTGCCCCACATATTATCTAGAAGTTCTCCAGGTGGAAGATGGAGTACAGATTAATAGGAATTCACACTCACTGAGGTCAGGGCTACTTCTGTTCTACAGACTGAGCAATACGATAAATCCGGCTGGTGGAAGTACTTCAATCCCCCGGTACTCTCCAAGATCAAGAAGGTGCTTGTCTCCCGAGATGATATAGTTTGCTTTTGCTGCAACGGCACATTCTAATACGCGATTATCATCCGGGTCATCTTCAACAACTTCCAATGCCACTTCAGGTTCTACGTAAACAGATAGGGTGCTCCACCGCCCCAACAATGTGTTTATTTCATCAGGAGTCATCTTTTGGAATTTTTTAACTTGCGGATAGTCGAGCGCTCGTTTTAACTCGTCGAGAAGTGGGGTGGATATAGCAACATCAAAAACCCCTGCTTCCCAAAGATCTATGATTTGAGCCGGGGGACCCTCAGCAGAAAGCAGGGCACTTATGATGACACTGGTGTCAAGTACAACAATCAAGACTTCTGATCTTTCTCAGAGCGTACAGCTGCTACTGCTTCTGCTGCTAGTTGGCTTGCTTCTTGGGGACCGAGATCCGCCTTTTCCTGTATTTCTCTGATCTGATCAAAGAATCCCTTTCGTTGCTTTTTCCAATCCTGGTACACCTGAACAGGAACAACTGCCGCGACTTTTTCACCATGTCGGCTAATGACATATGCCCCACTCTGATATTGCACATCTTTAATTATATTGCTGAACTCTTCCCTTGCTTTGGTAACGCCTATTTCTTTATCTACCATTTTCTTCATCCTTGGCTATTGTGCCGCATAACGCTTATTAAGTATCTTATGTACATTATATACTGACTGTACGGAATGTCCAGGGCCAGAAATTCTTAATATGAAAACGGGGAAGGCTGTACAACGACCTAAAGAAGAGAGCCATTGAGTAGTCAAACAATAATCTCTTTTATCAATTAATCAAATAGTGACAACGAGCATTTATCGCGGCCGCCAGAATGGGAACATCTTTCCAGGCAGCCTGTGATGAAAGACCCTCCACATCTTGAGAGGAAGGGTCGGGAATAACTTGAATGCATCGCCTGACAATCCGCGTAAATATCGGCAAGGCCTCTGGCATTTTTTCGCCCAGGTTACGGGAGACCTCAGCAATGACCTGTTCCCTGGCAACAACCTTGATGAGGACGACCTCATCTATCTGTAGGATCACATTGCTGGCGCTGTTAATATTGGGAAATGAGGAACCCGCAAACAGGACATCCGAATCAATGAACACCCTCCAGATCAACAAGCTGATATATTTTTCCACTTCCAATGTCATATTTGTCACGAAGTGCCGAGGGCAGAGTAAACACACCTCGGTCTCGAATTTGAACGGTCAGTTGATTCACAACAATCTCCTTTCTGCATTGCAGAATTACTGCAATTGCAGTATTACAGATTTCCGAAAATTGTCCATCCACTTTCACCAGGGATAAATT
>DPKV01000019.1 GCA_003542325.1 Anaerolineaceae bacterium | reverse complement strand
ACTGACTTTATTATATTTAATGTAGGACCCAGGGAGCGTTTGGAATTGCAGGGCGCAAGTGCGCTCAGAGAAGCCGAGTTATTGGCCATCCTGCTGCGGGTGGGGAAAAAAGGGGTCAACGCGGTCCAGATCGGACAAAGGATGTTATTTCAATTCGGTGGATTATCAGGATTACACCGGGCTTCATTCGCCGAACTGTGCCAGGTGGAAGGCGTGGGGCCGGCAAAGGCAGCTCAAATCAAAGCTGCGATCGAACTGGGCAGACGACTTTCCACGCTGTCTCCCGATGAGCGGCCCACAATCGCATCACCGGATGATGTGGCGGATCGGGTACAGTATGCGATGATGGCTTTGGAACAGGAGGAACTGTGGGTTTTATTACTGGATAGCCGGAACCGCCTGATCAACACGGAACACCTGTATCGAGGTTCTCTCAATGCGTCAACCGTTCGCCCCGCAGAGGTCTTCAAAGCAGGCATCCGGCATAACGCAGGAGGGTTGATCGTCGTTCACAATCATCCCAGCGGCGACCCTTCACCCAGTCCGGAAGACATCAACCTGACCCGGTGCCTGATTGAGGCGGGAGAAATGCTTGAATTACCGATCCTTGACCATATTGTTATTGGATTGAACCGGTATGAGTCGATTAAATCACGCCATCCAGATCTCTGGTAGCTGCCAATTCGGAGTAAGCAGCCCGAAAATCCTCGGGATATGGTGCGGAAAACCTGACGGTTTGCTGGGTGCCGGGGTGAGGAAAGGTGATCTCACGAGCGTGCAGCATCACCCGGGATGCGAAAATCGGTTGAGTGTCCAGGCCTGCCTGATAAAGTGAATCTCCCAACAAAGCAAGGTCATTTGAACGCAGATGCGCCCTGATCTGGTGGGTGATGCCGGTTCGGATTTCAATGGACAACAGAACGCCATACGGATAACATTTCAAGACCTCGCACCTGGTCCAGGCTGGTCTGCCGTTTCCTGAATCCACACGGGTTCTGTGTTTACGGTCTGCATTTGCGGCCAGGGGCAATTCAATGACCTTTTCCCGCCAATCAGGTGCAGGGGCAACCAGGCCATGGTATTGCTTTTGCACGTCGTGGGATCTGAAAGCTGCGTTTAGGAATCGGTGGGACTCCGCATTGCGGGTCAGAACCATCACCCCGGAGGTCTCCTTATCCAGGCGATGTACTATCCATATGGGACCATAATCCGGCTCCAAAACGGATTTCAGATGAGGAAGAGTGGTGTCATAACCATCGGGGATGGATAACAGGTCAGGGGGCTTATTGATGACCAGGATGTTCTGGTCCTGAAAGATCAAATTGGGTTTGGGATGTTCCATCTTCATCTCTTCGTTTTCCGGACAACCATAGTATACTGATTCGTGTTTGACCCTGTGTTGATGATCCTGAGGAGTAAATCATGTATATTGTCCATGTCTTTATCGAAGTCAAGCCGGATTTCATAGAAGCGTTCAAGGCCGCCTCTTTGACAAATGCCATGGCGAGCGTCAAGGAACCTGGGATCACTCGATTTGATGTTTTGCAGGATGCAGAGCAACCCGGGCATTTCACATTGGTTGAAGTTTACCGCACAAAAGATGACCCTGCCAGGCACCGGGAAACGGAACATTATCAAACCTGGAAATCGACGGTGGACGAAATGATGGCCGCACCGCGTTCAAAGAAAATCTACGATAATCTCTTTCCGGACGATGAGGGGTGGGATTAATGACGGGCTTTGAGTTTGTCACCTCGAAACGGATTATCTTCGGGAATGGCGCGATAAGCAAGGTCCGGGAGATTGCTCCTGAACTGGGCCGAAAAGCCCTCATCGTTTGCGGATCAGGTTCGGTGTCGATCGATCTGTTGACCGAATTCTTAGAAGCCGGGCAAGTCGCCTGGGAAATTTATCGAGTGACCCATGAGCCGGATATCCCGACCATTGAAGCCGGGTTGGTGCAGGCAAAAACAGCCGAATGTCAATTCGTGATTGGTATTGGGGGTGGGTCAATCCTTGATTCAGCGAAAGCCATCTCCGCTCTGATGACCAATTCGGGTTCCCTGATGGACTATTTGGAGGTAATCGGTGGGGGGCAGAAGGTTTCTCATCAATCCGCCCCAATAATTGCTCTGCCGACCACCGCCGGGACGGGTTCTGAAGTCACCCGGAATGCCGTCATTGCCTCCCCGGAGCATCAGGTCAAAGTCAGTATGCGCAGTCCATTGATGATCCCTTCAGTGGCAATCGTTGATCCTGAATTGACTTATTCCATGCCCCCGGCTGTTACAGCCAGCACCGGCATGGATGCTCTGACCCAGGTGATTGAGGCTTATGTTTCGAATAAGGCCAACCCGATGACGGATGCGATTGCAAGGGAAGGCATTGAGCGTGGCGCTCGATCTCTCCTGGATGCTTATCAGGATGGCAGCAATGCGGCGGCCCGAGAAGATATGGCGCTGACCAGCCTGTTCGGCGGCCTCGTGCTGGCCAACGCCGGGTTGGGCGCAGTTCATGGCTTTGCCGGACCGATCGGCGGGGTGNNACCGATCGGCGGGATGTTCAATGCACCGCATGGCGTGATCTGCGCCTGTCTGCTGCCCTATGTGATGAAGTACAATGCACAGGTGGTCCAGCATTTACCGGAGATGGCCCACGTCAGCACTCGTTTCAGAGACGTTGCGCAATGGGTGACCGGAAATCCTGATGCGGATATACAGGATGGCGTGAAATGGATCGAGGCTCTCGCCCATGATCTTCAAATCCCCGGATTGCATGTGATCGGGATTGAGAAGTCGGATTTCCCTCAAATCATAGAGAAGTCAAAAGTTTCATCCAGTATGCAGAAGAATCCCGTCAGGTTGGATGAGGAGATTCTTGAAGCTATCCTGACTGAGGCATATTAACGTTACCTATTTATAATAAGAAGAAAGTCCCCGGGGTTTCAGTTTGGCGTGGACAGCCCGGATGCCATGGAAACCTGGGGGGAGGGGATTGAATTTATTGAGCAGTGGTTTTATATGCAGGATAATCACCCCAAGCTGGGCGCAATGCGTATCTTTCGAAATATGCCAATAATTAAGAACGCCTACTACACGGTTTATTACAAGTTGCATCGATCGGAGTCGTGAGATAAATGACGTTGGTTTGAAAGACGTCATTATGATGGTGATGGGCATATCAGGTAGAATACTTAACGAGTTAAATTTAATCAAATGTATCTTGGAGTTTCCATGCCGGAAATTGAAATCAATAACGAACCATGCTCAGACGGTGTTGCCATTGTCATTTTTGGCGTGACGGGAGATCTCGCCCGTCGAAAACTAATGCCCGCCCTTTATGAAAACGCGAAGAATGGCCGTCTTCCCGTCCCTTTCTATATTCTGGGTTTTGCCCGTCGTCCCTGGAGCCACGAACAAATGCGCGAAGTCCTGCGGGAGGGGGTTGAAGATTTCGGCCGGACAAAACCAGTAGACAATGAAATTTTGGATGCACTGCTCGAAAATGCCTATTATATCGAATCCGCTTTTGAGGACCTCGAAGGTTATCGGAAATTGGATGAAGCGCTTACCCAAATCGGCGTTCAGAACACGCTTTTTTATCTTTCGACACCACCGGGAAATTATTCATCCATCGTCAAGAACATCGGCCAAAGCCGCCTTGAAACATGTGCATTGGGTTGGCGGCGGATCGTGGTTGAGAAGCCGTTCGGCCGCGACCTGGAGACAGCCCTATCTTTGGACGCAGAACTCCACGCAGTCTTTACTGAAGATCAAATCTACCGCATGGACCACTATCTGGGCAAGGAGACGGTCCAGAATATTCACGCCTTCCGTTTTGGGAATGGCATCTTTGAGCCGCTTTGGAACCGGAAATACATTGACCATATCGAGATCACCATGGCTGAGAACGATGGTGTAGGGACGCGTGCCGGGTATTATGACCATGCCGGGGTTATTCGGGATGTTTTTCAGAACCACCTGCTGCAGCTCCTGACACTGACCGCCATGGAAGCCCCTGCCGTGTTTAATGCAAAAGCCGTTCGGGACGAGAAGGTTAAAGTCCTGAAGTCGATTGTGGCAATCAAGGGAGAGGAAGCCTTGGAGAATACGTTCCGTGCTCAATATGTGTCCGGAACAATTGATGGACAGCGTGTCCCCAGCTACCGGGATGAACCCGGCGTCGCGCCTGATTCAACCACGGAAACGTATATGGCTGCCCGGCTGTTTATCAATAACTGGCGGTGGGCGGGTGTTCCGTTTTATTTGCGCTCCGGCAAAAGATTGCCCCGCCGGGTCACCGAAATCGCCATCCAATTCACGCAAGTCCCCCTGGCCTTATTTGGGCAGCGGAACCTTGCAGGTGAAGCCCCCAATGTTCTGGTCCTGCAAATTCAACCAGACGAAGGCATTACGTTGTACCTGGGCGCAAAAGCACCGGGCAGTGTGATGCAAATCCAGCCGGTCAAGATGCGGTTCAGTTATGCGGAAGCTTTTCCAAGCGACCCGCCGGAGGCTTATGAGCGCCTGCTGCTGGATAGTCTGCTGGGGGATGCCACGCTTTTCACGCGCAGCGATGAAGTCGAAGAAGCCTGGCGTTTGACGGATGGCATTATAGGTGCCTGGGAGGAACTGGGCCTTCGGAACCTGCCGGTATACGAGGCCGGGACCCAGGGTCCGCATAACGCGGACGACTTTATTCAAATGGACGGACGCCGCTGGCGGGAAATTTAGATCATCAGCATAATAAAACGCCGGAGGTTTTTTCGACCTTCGGCGTTATGCTTTTAAGTAGTGTATTTATTTTGGCGGCAGGATGGCATGACAGTTGGGGCATTCCCTTTCGAGGTTGCGGACGATAAATCCGCAGTTTATGCAGGTTTGAGGCTGGATATCTCCCAGGGGCGCACCACAAGCCATACAACGGCTGTCACCGGTTTTATTGGGTGTATTGCAATAAGGACATATGTAACGTTGCAAACGCTCTGAGAGGGCCATTCCAACGCCGTGCTGCCGGGAGGAAAATTCAATGACCTTCCAAATTTCTTCATCGAGTTGAAGCGATTCGATATCTTGTGCCAGATCATCGATCCGGTCCAGGAGGGACAAGGGGTTCCGCAATGCACTGAGTGCGGTCACACCCAGACTCGCCGCAACACCCATCCAGGCCTGGTTGCCGACCTGGATCGAGACACCGTCTGATACCTTATGCAGGGTGACCGTCAGAGCTGTCTGCCCACCGGATTGAGCGTAGTCCCGTGTGGCGATTTGGACGGCGATTTTCGGGTCATGCCCGATCTGCTGGACACGGTAATTCCCCCGGTTGAATTGGGCGATGATGTCCCGAGCGATATCGCTGGGATTCATCTCACCGTGATATATGCGGGTTTGTGCTGGCATGAACAACCTTCCTCAAAATTTATAAGAGAATGAAGCCTTCAATAAACCAGATTATAATCCGGAAATCTGGTGAAAACCTTTGATTTTCTGGCTAATTCTACGAAATGAATGATGGATTGATTATTTCAGGGATTTTAAATCAGTCTTTTCAAACGTGATGCAGCTTGAAAAGGGTCCAACTGGCAGGAAACCAATCCCAATTGTTCAAAACCCCCGGTTTCCCGGGTATACGGCAGGAACTCAAAGTACAACCCACCCCCGGGGCCGTTATGGGTGATCACATTATAGGCAAGTTCCCGGCCGATCTCAGCCATGACTGCCCTGGTTGCCGGGATGGCATCCTGCCACCCGGTGACCACAGTCTTTACTTCATCAGGCGTTAATTCGTAGATATGGCTTCGGGTGCTATCCCTCAGGCAGAGCATCATATCAAAGGGTCGACGCATAAAACAGGGAACCAGGAGAACGGCAGAGCCATAATCGCGGATCACGAATGATTCAGCTCAATTATCTGCAACCGGTTATGTTTTATACTTGCGAGTTCATTCCATTATTTTTACGACACCTGAAAGTAGGTAGAAGGTGAGTGAGTTGTTATTGTTATGAGCCGAATAAGCGAAAAAACGGTATAATGGCGGAGATAAATTCTGATAATAGATTGGAAGCGGGGCCAATCCTTGGAGCGTTCAATGAAATATCGGTGGATTAGACCGATACTTTTCCTCTCGATTCTGATGGTACTGATTGGTTTCTCCGTTTTGGGGACGGTTGAGGCCGGGCCGTTGATGCAATTGCCCACGGTCTCAATAGCGACGGTCACCAGTACACCGCGCGGACCTTATGTGGTCGTGAATGCGTTGACTGCGAACGATACCCAGATAAACGTCCGGGCGGGTCCGAGTGTTTTGACGGAGATGGTTGGGGTATTGCTGGTTGGGCAGGAAGCGAATGCCATCGGGAGGTATGGGGAATGGGTTAAGATCGAATATCCCGGTTCGCCAACAGGAACAGCCTGGGTGTATGGAAATCTCGTATCACTCTTCGGCGGTGATTTGCCGGAAGTCGCACCTCCAGCCACATCCACACCCAATATGACCCGTACCGTTGACCCCACTCTGGCTGCGCAGTTCCTGACCACACCCGAGTCGACCCGTTTGCCGACCTTCACCGAACCTGCGCCATTGGAAATCCCCACCTACACCGATAATGCCGGCAATACTGCCGCTGGTGGCATCCCTATCGGGTTGATTATTGTCGGCCTGGGTGCGCTGGGTCTGTTCCTGGGCGTGATCGCGATCATCAGCGGCCGTTAGGTAAAAAATTCCCCCAAAGTGTTAAAACAATTCGCACTGAGTTTGTGACCGGTGTCTGCTTTGCAGAAGGTTACATCAGCGCCTTTTTCGTTTAACCAGGTTGCAGCCCGTTGGGCCTTGGCGATTGGGACAACATCGTCCTGTGTGCCATGAGCGAGGAAGAAAGGTTTGCCGGCCAGCGAATCCGGCTTGGCCGGGAGTTGGGGTATCCAGGCCTGGGGGAGGAAACCGGCGAGGATGGCCGTTCTTCCAATCTTATTCGGATACAATATCCCCATCGCCAGGGCTAACACTGCTCCCTGACTGAAACCCATGACATCGATTCTGTGCATTGGCCAATCATGCGTGTTGGTCCAATCCTCAATCCGTTCCAACAGACTATCTGCCAAAACGCGATAGGCATCAAGCTCTGGCCATTGAGAGGTAGTGGCATGCCAACTAAATTGGTCCGGTCCGGTCTGGACAGTACCACGGGGTGCAAGCAAGGCATAACCTTGTGGGATGGGTTTGGTCAGGACCCACATGGCATTCTCATTCCCCAGATGACCATGCAATAAAAGCATGAGACGATGATCTGTGGGTGAGTCTGGGGGACGATAAACTTGAAAAGGCCACCCGTTGATCGATTCATTTTGAGGTGTTCTTATGGTTGTCATTGTGGTCATTTCTTATGAGTAAATCCATAAATTGAGTTAAAAGTATTATCAGGCGAGAATTTCCCAGGTTTCAGGCATCGGATCAGGCGAGATTCGACGTCGCATCTGGCGTCTGAGACGACGTGCCCAGTTGCCTTGAGATTTTATTTGGGCCATTGATTGCTCGGTGGCGTCAATGCCGGCCTGAATTAATTCTTCGGAATTAACGTCCTGCAAAATGCTGATATGACCCACTTTTGGTGCAATAACCACTTCCGGTTTGTACAATTGGATTGCCAATTCGGTGATTTGATCGCCGGATACCTCTGCGGACCGAGTGAAGATGTTGAAGGCCTGAACCACCTTGAGATCGCCGATCCGATCCAGGAAAGAAGCGGGACCGGGGAATGAGATCGGCAGCTTTTTCTCATCAATCTCATAGTTATCCGGGACTTCGTGCAGCATGACCGCGACGACCGGCAGGTCGGGAGCCATCCACCGGGCGACCTGAATCGGGACCGGGTCAACAACACCACCATCCGCCAGGATATGGCCCTCAATATCCTGCCCGGGAAACGCACCGGGAATTGCAATGGTTGCAAGGACAGCGTCCATCACTTTCCCTCTTCTCAGGACGAACTCTTTTCCTGTTCTGAGGTTGGTCGCTGTGGCCGCAAAAGGAATTTTAAGATCCTCAAATGTCATATCGCCCAATAATTTGCCGATCTTTTTGGTAATCCAAGACATGCCGAGAAGGGCAGGTTGTTTGCTGCGGCTGGGTGAGATGATAAAATTCTTTTCCATCTCGTTAAATGTTTTTTCAATCTGTTCGGTGGAGTATCCAGCGGCATAGACTGCGCCAGCCAAACCCCCTGCACTGGTCCCTGCAATTGCTTTGATATTGAAGCCGTGTTTTTCAAGGGCTCGCAGCACCCCAATATGCGCAACACCTCGTACGCCACCGCCACCCAGAGCCAGAGTGATATCCATATTGTTGATCTCCTTTTATACATTAACGTGCTTTATACAATTATACCTGTGACTTTCTTCAATCCAGCGCAAGACTCAGAATCTGGTTGTAAGAATTTGGTAACCTCCGTTTGGATTTCAATTAGTCTGTGTTAAAATTAACCCCTATGGACGGAATAAAGATTGTTGCAAGGAATAGAAAAGCGAAATTCGAGTATGAATTATTGGATTCTTACGAGGCGGGAATCGAATTACGCGGAACCGAGATTAAATCCATCCGGGCTGGACAGATTTCCCTGGCGGAAGCATACGTGCGGACCAACGGCAAACAGGCATGGCTGGTCGGCGCGCATATCGCACCTTATGACCAGGCGAGCGCGTTCAACCACGATCCTGAACGGGAGCGGCGTCTTTTGCTTCACAAGAAGGAAATTCAGGCCTTGTTTGACAGCATCCGCTTGAAGGGATTGACGATCATCCCGACCCAGGTCTATTTGAAAAATGGCCGGGCAAAGGTTGAGGTCGCTGTGGCAAAAGGCAAGCACCAATACGATAAACGCCAATCCATCAAGAAGCGCGATATGGAACGGGATATCGACCGTGCCCTGGATAACCGCTAACGATGAGAGGAAAAGGTCTGTGAATCCAAAGAGAAAACGGTTCGCCCATGTTTAAGATTAATCTCATCGCGCTGGGTGTGACACTGGTGATCGCCTTTGTTTGGCTTCGGGTCAATGACTTTGCAGCTCATAAAGGTTGGGTTTCAAGCGCGCTCAGTCGAAAGATC
The DNA here is from genome assembly GCA_003542325.1 of Anaerolineaceae bacterium. Taxonomy (GTDB): domain Bacteria; phylum Chloroflexota; class Anaerolineae; order Anaerolineales; family Anaerolineaceae; genus Brevifilum. The sequence goes on along the minus strand of DPKV01000019.1, from coordinate 8,138 downwards.
ATCCATATAGGGACCGGGCCGATTTTCGTGCTTTGCTGGCTTCTGTTCAATAATTCTCCGGTATCTCCTTTTATCGCTGCCATTGTCCCCCTCGGCATTACGGCTCAATTTGCGATGGTCGGAGCAGGATTAATTAAGGACCCTTCAGCTGTGGCTGCCATGTCACAGACAGGCGACCGGCGGGAGATCCTGCGCGGGCCGCTCTTTTACGGGATTGTTTTCGTTCTCCTGACGACTATCTTTTGGCGGAATACTCCGGTCGGGATTATTGCCCTGATGGTGCTTTGCGGCGGGGATGGCCTGGCGGATGTGATTGGAAATCGAATTAAGAGCAGGCCATTACCCTGGTCTCCCAAGAAGTCGTTGGCTGGATCAATCACTGTGCTGCTGGGGAGTTTCATCCTCCCTGTCCTGATTGTGTGGGTTTTCGTCGGGCAGGGATATTTCCCTGGGCCAATTACGAAATACTTGTTGCCTATTGGAATTATCGCAATCGTCACCACACTGGTGGAATCTCTGCCTTTTGCAGATATTGATAACCTCACCGTGCCCCTGGTGTCCGTGGTGTTGGGCTTGTTGTTTTAGAAAAGGAGAGAAGGCTTGGAACAGGTCATCATTGATGGCGATCACCTCACCATTGAAGATATTGTCGCCGTTGCACGACATAACGCACCCGTTGCGCTGGCGCCGTCTGCAAAAGAGGCAGTCGACCGTGCACATGCCTGGGTGGAGCGGATCGTCGCGAAAGAGGAACCCGTTTATGGGATCAATACCGGGTTCGGTATCTTTGCCGACCAGCGGATCCCTTCCAGCGATTCAGCTAAACTCAGTCGCAACCTGATCCTCAGTCATTCGGTCGGAACGGGTGTGCCTTTGGCGGACGAAATTGTCCGGGCGGCGATTCTGGTCAGGGCTAACACGCTGGCAAAAGGCTTTTCGGGCGTTCGTGCGGTTCTTGTGGAAACACTGATTGCTTTGCTTAACAAACAGGTGACACCGGTTGTGCCTTCCCAGGGGTCATTGGGCTCCTCAGGTGATCTGGGACCGCTTTCACACCTGGCGTTGGTTTTTACCACCGACAGTGAAGACCGCGAAGATGAATCGGGATTTGCCATGTATCAGGGCGAAATCCTGACCGGAAAGGAAGCTATGCGCCGGGCGGGAATTGATCGTTTGATCCTCGGCGCAAAGGAAGGACTGGCGGTCAACAATGGCGCAACTTTTTCCGCCGCAATCGGTGCTTTAGCGGTTTACGATGCGCAGACATTACTTACCGGGGCTGAAATCTCACTGGCGATGACCCTGGAAGCCGTGATGGGTTGTTCCGGGGCGTTTGATATGAGGTTACATGCAGCACGCGGGCATGCGGGACAGGAAAAAGTTGCAAAAGCCGTCCAGGTATTGACCCGCGGCAGCAGTTTGATTGATGGCTATGGACGCATACAGGATGCCTATTCATTGCGCTGTGCGCCGCAAGTCCAGGGAATTGGCTGGGAGACACTTTCCTTTGTGCGGGGTGTGATTGAAAGGGAGATCAACGCCGCGACGGATAACCCACTGCTCTTTGATCCGGGCGTTGCTGTTTCCGGTGGAAATTTCCATGGGGAACCCGTGGGGGTTGTGATGGACTATTTGGGGATAGCGCTGGCAGAGACCGCATCAATTTCTGAGCGACGTACCTTCCGCCTGTTAGACGGGCATTTGAACGCTGATCTGCCGCCCATGCTGGTGGACCGCTGTGAGGATGCTGGCTTAAACTCGGGTTTAATGATGCCTCAATACACTGCCGCCTCATTAGTTCTGGAAAACCAGACTCTGGCAACACCTGATTCGGTGCATTCTCTGCCGACATCGGCTGAACAGGAAGATCATAACGCCAATGCAATGACCGCCGCCCGGCATGCCCGGGAGATCGTGGCGAACACGGCGCATGTGTTGGCCATTGAATTATTCACTGCCTCCAGAGCGTTGGATTTGCGCAAACGGATCAATCCTGCGATGGCCATTGGGGAAGGAACGGTCAAAGCTTATCAAGCCATCCGAAAGGTGGTTAAATATCGGCCAGGGGATGCTTTATGGGGACCGGATATTGACCAGATCAAAACTTTGCTGGTAAAACGTGTGTTGGAAGATTCTATCGAAGTTGACTTTTAGGATAAATTGGATTAACTTAATCATATTATGGATAACAAAGATAAACTTTCCAGGCGAGACTTCTTAAGGATTTCAGCCCTTGCCTTGGGCGGGCTGGCGATGAGTGGCGGCAAGATCGGACGGTCGCTTGCGGATCAATTCCCTTTCGCTCAGGACGCTATCCCGGTGTTCCCTGAAAATGTGACCCTGGGGAGAATGTGTGTGGGGGAGCCGGGCGCAAATGTATCGATCAAGAGCGAACCGTATTGGAATGCAAATGATATCGGGACGGCATATTTTGACGATGTCTTTGAATGGCGCCAGGAAGTCATGGCGAAATCCATTGACCCATACCGGATCAACCAACGATGGGTGGAAACGGATCAGGGTTATATTTATGCCGAGTATTTGCAAAAGGTCTGGCATCAACCCCAGGAAGTTTTGAGCGAAATTCCACTCACCGATGCCAATGAACGGGGTATGTGGGTGGAGATCACAACGCCAATCACAGATATTGTCCTCACGAAAGATCAATCCAGTTATCAGTATTGGGCCAGGGAAACAATCCGGCCCAGACTATATTATTCCCAGGTATTCTGGGCGACGGATGTCCGCAAAGATCCTTCCACAGGCAGACAGCAGTATTTGTTGATGCAGCGCTATAACGCGTTTGCGGATACCTATTGGGTGGATGCTTCAATATGCCGCCGTATCACACCTGAAGAGATCGCTCCCATTCATCCTGACGCGGTTAATAAGCACATTATCGTCAATTTGATCTACCAGACGCTTTCCTGCATCGAAGACGGTAAAGAGGTTTATTTTGCCTCGGTTACAACTGGCGGCTATAATGAGGAAGAAGCGAAATGGATAACACCGGTCGGGAATCACACCATTTGGCGCAAGACCCTTTCAACACATATGAGCGGGGACATTGTTGGCGGGTATGACATTCCCGGCATCCCATGGACGACGTTATTTGACAATAACGGCTCAGCCATTCATTCGACTTTCTGGCATAATTTTTATGGCACGGCTCGTTCGCATGGTTGTGTCAACGCACGACCGGAAGATGCAAAATGGGTCTGGCGCTGGACTGAACCCGCCGTTCCTTACGATCCGGGCGATATGACCATCCAGGGACTAAATAAATCCACCCAGGTCGAAGTCGTCGCAGAATAGCAGGTACTTATGGATTTTCTAAATGTTTCCATCGGTCTGGCGTTCCTGGCTGGACTGGCGTCTTTCTTTTCCCCCTGCGTATTTTCTCTCGTACCCGCTTATATCGGTTATTTGAGTGGACGTTCCCTTGTCCAGGCTCAGGGCGAGGAAAAACCCCGGAAGTGGCTCACATTCCTGCATGGCGTGGCTTTTGTCCTGGGCTTTAGTTTTGTGTTCATTGTTCTGGGTTTGGCCTTTTCAGCCCTCAGTCAATTCTTCTATAATACCCGGGATATCCTTGCCAAGATTGGCGGGGTGATCATTATCCTTTTCGGTTTGCATATGACCGGATTGATCCGCATTCCTTTTTTGGATTATGACCTGCGGCCGCAGTCAAAACTGGCCCAGGGCGGCGGTCTGTTCTCGTCTTTCATGATGGGTATCTTTTTCTCAGCAGGCTGGTCGCCTTGTGTCGGGCCGACGCTGGGGTTGATCCTCACATTGGCTATTGAACGGGCAAATATCGGACAGGGTGTGGCATTGTTGTCCGTTTATTCTCTGGGGATGGCGATTCCCTTCCTGCTTGCAGCCCTTGGGGTGGGGTGGGTGACGCACATCCTTCGGAAGTACAGCAAGGCGATGCAGATCACTCAGATTGTGATGGGTGTGATTTTAATCCTGGTCGGTGTCCTGCTCTTCCTTGGCGTTTATCAAAAGTTATTCAGTGTGGGTTCATGGATTGATTTTGGCATTTGAGGTTCGTTATGGGTAAGAACGGGAAAAACCGGCAATGGTATCTCGATGCAGATCTGGTCGTCATTATCATCATCCTGATTGTGATGATAACCCTGGCTTTGAGGGCACCTGCGGAAGATAGGACAAGCAATCAACAAGCTGGTGATACCCTGCGAGGGTATTCAGATTCCACGCCTCAGACCCTTGTTATGGAAGAGACTGAGGAAGCGGAGGCAGAACCTGCTCCGGATTTTGAGCTTCAAGCGCTGACAGGCGAAATAGTTTCACTGTCGGATTTCAATGGCAAACCCGTTTTAATCAATTTTTGGGCGACCTGGTGCCCGCCTTGTGTTCAGGAAATGCCTCTTTTACAGGAAATATCTGATGATTATGCAGGGGAACTGGTTGTTTTACCGGTGAATGGCGGGGATTCCATGGAGCAAATCCGTGCCTTTGCGGAGGCCTACGAGTACAACCTGATGTTCCTGGCCGATCCGGAGAACGCTCTGTCTCTCGAGTATTCTGTTCGCGGCTTTCCGACATCCTTTTTTATTGATGTGGATGGCCTGGTCCAGGGCACCTACGTTGGGATGATGGATGAAAATATAATTTCTTATTATTTAGAAAAGATAGGTGTAGTGGAATGATCCAGACTTTATTGTTTGTCACAAAAGAAGACCCCCAAACAACCAAGATCGAAGGGATGCTGGCGAACCTTGCCGGAGATTTTCCACATGAAACTCATGTGATTGAAATTGATCGGGATCCAGTTCTGCTGAATGAATTTGGAGGAAAGACACCCGTACTGGATATCGGTGTGTTCCGTCTCTTGTATCCTTTTGATGAAGGGGATATCCGCTATGCGTTTGATAAGGCTGTCAATCGTTTGGAAGAGGCCAAACAAGGCGGAAATGATGTTACGGTCAAGCGAATCACCCAGCGGCTGCAAATGAACAAATCGGATCGGTTTTCCCGCTGGTTTTCCAACCACTATATGATCTTATTGAATTTATTTACCTTTTTGTATTTATTCCTCGCTTTTTTAGCACCGGTATTAATGAAAGTCGGGGCAACGACCCCGGCGAAGGTGATCTACAAAGTCTACAGCCCTCTGTGTCATCAGTTGGCCTTTCGATCCTTCTTCCTCTTTGGCGAGCAGCCGTATTACCCCCGTGGGTTAGCGGGAGTCGATGGCGTGATGACTTATGGGGAGGCGACCGGCTTTAATGAATATGATTTGGATGCCGCCCGGGACTTCCTTGGCAATGAGGTGATGGGGTATAAGCTGGCTTTATGTGAGCGGGACATCGCCATTTACGGCGCGTTATTCCTGTTTGGTGTGACCTTCTCGCTGACCGGGAAGAAGATAAAACCGCTGCCCTGGTACTTATGGATCCTCATCGGCCTGGGGCCGATTGGATTGGACGGTTTTTCTCAACTTCTCAGCCAGACGGGGTGGGGCCTTTTTAGCTGGCTTCCCCTCAGGGAAAGCACTCCCTTGCTGCGAGCCCTGACGGGTGGGTTTTTTGGCCTGGCGACGGCCTGGTTCGGTTACCCGTACCTGGAAGAGTCGGTGTTGGAAAACCGCCGGGATATGCAAATGAAGTATGCGATTGTTTCCCAGATTGAAGAAAAATTGCAGGATTGACCTCGTATGGGCTTTATTGAAACCAACGATCTTCGCTATTTCCAATTTGATAGTTTTAAGGGCCAGGATGTCTTCCATGCGGTGCTGACCCGGCATGGCGGCGCAAGTGCCGGGCCTTTTGCCAGCCTTAACACGGGCGGCACAGTGGGTGATGATCCCCAGGCGGTCGTCGCTAACCATGAGAAGATCTATCAAACGTTTGGCTATGACTATTATTCCCGGTTTGACGTTTGGCAGGTGCACGGGACGGATATCCTATGTGCAGACGGTCCACGTTCACCGGAAACCCCACATCCGAAAGCGGACGGCATCCTGACCGATCGGGAGGATGTCACCCTTTTTATGCGTTTTGCAGATTGTGTCCCGATCCTGTTGTTGGACCCGGTGCGGCGAGTGATTGGAATCATTCACGCTGGGTGGCAGGGGACAGCCAGGCAGATCGCCCGGGTCGCTGTTGAAAAGATGGGGGCATGCTATGGCAGCCGGCCTGGAGATTTGCTGGCTGGTATTGGTCCATCCATCTGTCCGCAATGCTATGAAGTTGGCCCTGAGGTCGTCCGGGCTTTCCAGCGCTCCTATGGTGGCCGGGCAGAGGTTTATTTCTCTCATGGGAAAAATGGGCACTTCCATCTCGATCTTTGGACGGCAAATCGTGATACACTTCACATGGCAGGGGTGACCCGGATTGAGGAGTCAAGACTTTGTACGGCCTGCCATCTTGATGATTGGTATTCCCATCGGGCCGAACACGGACGGACCGGTCGTTTTGGTGTTTTACTGACATTGGGAAAAGCGTGACTCTGGGAGGATGCGCGCATGGCAAAGGAAAATCGCGGCGGAGAAGTTATGGGGATTAAAGCAAATCTTGAAATGGTTCAATTGAAGATTAATGCAGCTGCGACTAAAGCCGGCAGAGACCCGAAATCGATCAAACTGGTAGCTGTTACCAAGTTGATGCCCCTGGAGGTCGTTCAATCAGCCTATGACGCAGGTATGCATTGTTTTGGCGAAAACTATCCGGAACAGGCTGTTGACAAAATTCTCGCGATGGAGGGGCAACCTCAAATCGAATGGCATATGATCGGTCATATCCAAAGCCGCAAAGCGGAGTTGGTGAGCCGCTATTTTGATAAGGTGCATTCCGTGGACCGTTTGAAAATTGCCCGCTATCTGAACCGGTATTGTGGTGAATTGGACAAGGTAATGCCGATCCTGATTGAAGTTAACCTCAGCGGTGAAGATAGCAAAGCCGGGTTCCCGGCCTGGCATGAAGATCAATGGACTGAACTATGTATCTCTTTGGGCGAAATCACAGAATTACCGAATATCAAGGTTAAGGGGCTGATGACGATGCCGCCGATGTTTGAGGACCCGGAAAAAAGCCGGCCAATCTATCGCCAATTAAAGCGCTTGCAGCGATACCTTCAGGATCAAATCCCGAATACAATTTGGGATGAATTATCGATCGGCACCAGTTTTGATTATGAGGTAGCCGTGGAGGAAGGGGCGACCCTGGTGCGGATTGGCACTGAGTTGTTTGGCTCCAAGCCGGTAGATTAGTTTGGAGGAATTATGAACATTGCAATTACCATTATCAATACCCTGGTCACCATCCTGACTTATTTTATTGTGATCTATTCCTTATTGACATTCTTTATGGATCCTTTCCATCCGGTGCGCAGTGCGATGGCAAGGGTCGCAGAACCTATGCTGCTCCCCATACGCAAACTCATTCCCCCGCTGGGTGGATTTGATATCAGCCCGATCATTCTCATCATCTTTTTTCAGGTTGTAGGCGCGATTCTCATCAGAATCTTGCGATCCTTTGGTTAATCAATCACCGGATTAGTTGCTGAAGAGGATTCTGCCGCAGGAGGGACAAAAAACAATTTCGTTCGCTGCACGGATGGATTGCAGATCTGCGGGGGTCAGGTTCTGACCGCATGAACTGCATCCACCATCCGAGATGGCAGCGATAGCTGTGCCCCTTTTTGTTTTTCTCAGGTTTTCGTACATTTTCAGTGATGCGGGGGGAATCGGCTGGAGAACCGCTTCTTTTTCCCGTAAAAGCCGTTCCAGGGTATCTTCCAGTTTTGTCTTTTCCCCCAGCAGGGAGGCGTTTTCCTCAATTGTGGTTGCCTTTGCCTGCTGGAAGGCTTTCTCCGCCTCGTTGAGCGCTTCATTGGCGGCTTCGCTTGCGATCATGGCTTCCAACTGCTCGTCTTCCAGTTTGCTAATATAACGTGCCAGTGCTTCAGATTCCATTTGTAAGTCCTGCAGGACTTTTGGATTTTTGACCTTTCCACCGAAAAGGGAGGCTTGGTTCAGCTTTCGCTTAAGACGCTGATCTTCTACACTATTTTCAATTTGCTTTAGGGCTGCTTGCCTGGTTTGTGAATTGGTTTTGGCGAGATCCAATTTCTTTTGAGCTGCTTTTACCCGGCGGTCATCACTGAGCGCT
>DPKV01000242.1 GCA_003542325.1 Anaerolineaceae bacterium | reverse complement strand
CTCTGTGTATTGTGTGCAAACTTAATTTTCTCGTTATTGGCATGTCCCCCTGCGCGTGATCCACCTTGCCCTCGCCGTCGATTGTGGTACGGTGATCAACCCCCAGGCTGCCGAGGGACAGATGGAAGGCGGTATGGCAACCGCACTTGGATATGCCGTTTGTGAGGAAATGTCCTATGATGATCGCGGCTCACTGCTCAATCCCCGCTTTGGAGATTACCGCATCTTCCAGGCAGATGAAATGCCGCGTATGACTTGCCTCCTGGTGCCATCCTATGAAGAGAGCGGTCCCTTTGGAGCAAAGGGATTGGGGGAAATAACCGCCGAGGGTGTCGCTCCCGCCGTTGCCAATGCAGTCTTCCACGCCACTGGTATCCGCTTCCGCTCACTACCGCTGACTCCGGAAAAAGTCTGGCAAGCTTTGCAGGAGTCAAACTGACCTATAGCGATCATTTGGGTTTCTGGTCTGATCTCCTGATTATCAGAGCTTCGCCATAAGGATCTATTCCTGCAGTGACTACAATATCAAGCTCTGCAAGCTGCTGAATTTAATCCAATTTGTTTTTAAAAACCGTTATTGTTGCACTTGCGAGTTGAATCCAAGCCCCAATTCCCCAAATAATTTACAGGATTATTACACTAAACCTGCTGCACGTGGGCTGCTGAAAAAGTATAATGCTATCGGTTAGTCAACACACGAATCCCCAGGTATCGTGGACCTCACAAAAGGGTTACGTTTTACTTATATGCCAAACTTCAAACTGTTTTTCAAGACCATCTATTACAGCCTCTTCAAATCCGAACATACCCCTGGAAGGCTGACTTTCAAACGATTCTTCATCATCTCCTTCATCTTTGTCGCCTATCCCATCTGGCATTACAGCATTCGGCTTGCATATGGTTTGGATAACCTTTTTTACCCCCAACTTAAGAATCAAAATGTCAGACAACCGATCTTCATTATCGGCAACTTCCGATCAGGAACCACCTTCCTGCACCGTCTCCTTGCAAAAGACGAACGTTTTACCGGGATGACCTCCTGGGAGATCTTTCTGGCCCCTTCCGTCACCCAGCGCAGGCTGGCGCACTGGGTCATGAAGCTCAACCGTCTTGTTGGCAATCCCATCAGCAAGCTGATCGATGCATTCGATAAGGCTCTCCGGGAGTATTCTTACATGCACCCAACGGGGCTGCGTGAGATCGAAGAGGACAGCCACGTTCTTCTACATGCGTGGTCCACCTACAACCTCTTCGCCTTCTTCCCTTTCCCTGAGATCGTCCACGATTATATCTACTTTGATGATGAAATCCCGGAAGAACAACGCACCAGCGACATGAATTACTACCAGGACGTATTAAAACGCCATGTCTATGCGAAGGGCGGTAAGCGCTACATCTCCAAAAGCCCAACCAACTCCGCCAAAGTCCGCTCCCTGCTGGAACGCTTTCCGGACGCCAAATTCATCAACCTGGTCCGGTCTCCCGACCGCGTTATTCCCTCCACGATCAGCATGTTTACCAACCACTGGAAAACCTATGGGGATCCAGAAGAAAATTACCCCAAGGCCGGACCAAAAGTGATCATGGAACAGGCTCGCCATTGGTACATTTATCCCCATCGATACCTGAAACACCTCCCGGAAGACCAGTACACGCTGATCACCTACGATGACCTGGTTGCCGACCCCAAGGGCACCATAGAAGAAATCTATCAACGGTTTGGGATCGAACTTACCGAGGAATACCAGCACATCCTCCAAGAAGAAGCTGAAAAATCAAAACAATATAAAAGCTCCCATCATTATTCCCTTGAGGAAATGGGCCTTTCCGAAAAAGAGATTGAGCAAAAAGTCAAAAAACCGGTCCTGCGCCAGTTGATCCCACTTAAAAAAGTCCAATCCGGCACATCAAAACATTCCTGAACCTGTTAGCGCCCCCACCCAACAGCTTTCCCCTTCTCCAATACCCGCGATTCCAACCATTCCGAGATTTTACGCGTCCTTGTATTATTTTATTAACGATTGTTAATAAAACCGCTTTAGTAACGCGAGTTATTGACAGGTTTAATTAACATATGCTATAATGGGGTTACTAATGTTAACATGGGTTAACATATTGATGAGCAAATAACAGCAGGGATATACAGGTGGCTAAGAAACGTATTACGAGTCAGGATGTAGCGGATTTAGCAGGCGTCTCCAGAACTACCGTTTCCTTTGTTATTAACGACGTCAAGCAATACAATATTTCCCCTGAGACCCGAAAGAAAGTTCAAGAGGCGATCAAAGAATTAGGGTATGTTCCTAATGCGTCAGCCCGCGCCCTGGCCACACGCAGCGCCAAAGCGATTGGCCTGATCATGAACCGCAGCCCGCAGTACATCCTTTCGGATACGTTTCTCCCCCAGATCGTCGGTGGCCTGCTCAGTGTGGTCAACCAGCATCAGTTAAGTCTGTTGGTGGAATGGGTGGACGCCGAACAACAGGTTGAAACCTATCGAAAACTGATCAAAGCCAAACATATCGATGGCATGATCCTCCTCACACCCCTTCTGGATGACCGTGGGCTAAAAGAACTCGAATCACTTGAAATCCCGGCTGTGGTGATGGGTGAATTGGAAGACTCGAACCTGTCTTCTGTGGATATTGATAACCGCCTGGCAGCCGAAAGAGCCGTGCAGCATCTGATCAATCTGGGACATAGAAAGATTGCCTGTGTCACCAATGCCAATCTTGCTTTCAGTTCCGCCTTCCAGCGGTTAGCCGGGTATCAGGACGCTTTGAAAGACGCCGGGATTGAGTTTGATGAGACCCTTATTCGTCACGCGGATTTTGATCCCCAAAGCGGACACGACGCCATGACCTCCCTGCTTGACCAGGGAAAAGACTTTTCAGCAGTATTCGTCGCCAGCGATAACGTCGCCATTGGCGCGGTGTCTGCCATCAAAGAGCATAACCTTTCCGTTCCGGAAGATCTTTCGATGATCGGATTTGATGACCTCCCCTGGTCAAAGTTCATCGATCCTCCCCTGACGACCATCCATCTTCCTGCGCTTCAATTAGCCCAAAACGCTTGTTTCCTGCTCCTGGAGCAGATCCAGGATAAAGACAGCATTGCAAAACATCTGCGGTTGGATTTCACCCTTATCGATCGGAAATCAACTGCTCCCTTTGGGAAGCAAAAACAGTAAAAAGGAGGTGATTGATTAACAAAACTATAAAAGCACGAAACCTGTCCAATTTCTTAATTAATAAGAGGAGACCAATGAAAACTAAGAAGATTTTATGGATAATTTTCACCCTGGCCATCGCTTCATCGATGGTCTTAGCCTCATGCGCACCAAAAGACGATGGTGCCGCGGCTGGTGATACTGGCGATGCGGAAGCCCTTCCGCAAGGCCAGGAGTTGGCAAATGCCTATGCAGGCATGTATGATGGCACAGTTGTGACCATGTCCGGTCCCTTCACGGATCAGGATGCCGTCGTCTTTGAAGATTCCATCAAAGGTTTCGAAGAAGCCACCGGTATTGACATTCAATATGAAGGCTCAAAGGAATTTGAAGCCACCATCAACATCCGCCTGGATGCTGGTGACAGTCCCGACATCGCCGACTTCCCGCAACCCGGCCTTTTAGCCACTGCGGCTGCAAAAGGTTATGTCATTGACCCACGCGATGTGATCAATCCGGATTGGATCGAGCAGAACTACACCGACGCCTGGAAAAACCTGTCCATGATGGCCGGCCCTGATGGCGAAGAGATGATGGCTGGCATTTGGGCCCGCGCGAACGGCAAATCCTTCGTGTTCTATCCGAAGGCCGCTTTTGATGAAGCCGGCTATACCGTTCCCACCACATGGGATGAAATGATGGCCCTCACGCAGCAAATTGCTGATGACGGCGACACCGCCTGGTGTATTGGGATCGAATCCGGCGCTGCCACCGGCTGGACCATGACCGACTGGATTGAAGACGTGCTCCTGCGCGTCGCTCCCGCTGAGGATTACGACGCCTGGGTCGCCGGTGAATTGAAATTCGATTCACCTCAGGTCAACCTGGCCCTCGACTACATTGACGAGATTTGGTTCAACAATGATTACGTCTACGGCGGCACCGAGGCTATCCCCACCATCAACTTTGGTGATGCCCCCAAGCCCATGTTCGAAAATCCGCCGAAGTGCTGGTTCAACCGACAGGGTAACTTCGTGACCACCTTCTTCCCCGAAGAAGCAGTCGCTGGTGTGGATTATGACTTCTTCTACTTCCCACCCATCGACGAAACATACGGCAGCCCTGTTCTTGGCGCCGGCGACATTTATGCGATGTTCAACGACCGACCTGAAGTCCGTGCAGTATTCCAGTACTTCTCAACCGGTGAATCCCTGAAAGTCTGGATTGGATCCGGCGGCGCAATCGGTGTTCATAATGATGCCAGCCTGGATTGGTACGCTGATCCCATCACCCGTAGTGTGGCAGAGACCATCCGCAACGCAACAACCTTCCGCTTTGATGGTTCCGACCTTATGCCCGGTGCAGTTGGCGCAGGCACCTTCTGGAAGTATATGACCGACTACGTGAGCGGCACCATTACCCGCGAAGAAGCCTTGCAGCAGATTGATGCTTCCTGGCCAACCGAGTAACACACTGTCCAGGTTGATCTCAACCTGACCCAATAAAATAATGAAGAGCAGGAGACGCATCATTATCCCTGCTCTTCATCACAATTTCAAAAAAAGAGATGCGCTTATGACAACTCCAAAATATATAAAACCGAAGAAGACAGGCTTTTTGGGATGGTTTTCCACCCGTTTCGGGCAAACCGTCCTGTCAGTGCTGATTCTTGCCGGTACCATATTATTGCTGTGGCAAGGGTTTGCATTCCTAAAGAGAGCCAAAGCCCCCCAACTTGTTCAGATTATTGTTGCCATTGTCTGGGGTGTTGGTGGCGTTGGTCTCCTGTTCTGGGTCGCCAACTGGTTCGTCGAAAAATTGCCTCCAAAATGGACTCACAGGTTGCAACCCTTTATTTATGTTGGGCCGGCAATCCTGATTATGGGCTGGTTCCTTGCGATCCCTGTCGTTCGAACACTGGTCGCCAGCTTCAGAAACAACATTGGAACGGAATGGGTTGGAATAAAGAACTACATCTTTGCTTTCACCGACCCGATCATGCTTGAAACCTTCCGAAACAACTTGTTGTGGATGGTTCTGGGAACTTCACTCAGTGTGATTTTCGGCCTGTTGATTGCTGTTCTTGCGGACCGGACCAAAGCGGAGGTTGTTTACAAATCAATCATTTTTACCCCGATGGCAATTTCCTTCGTTGGAGCTGGTGTCATCTGGAAGTTTATGTATACATATAAAGGTACGGGTATTGGTGTCCAGGAAATCGGCTTGCTTAACGCTATCGTTCAGGCCTTTGGTGGGCAATCACAACCCTGGTTGAATATCCCCCCCTGGAACAATATTTTCCTGATTATCATCATGATCTGGCTGCAAACCGGCTACGCCATGGTGATTCTTTCTTCTGCAATCAAAGGTGTTCCCACAGAACTCCTCGAAGCGGCGCGTATTGATGGCGCAGGTGAGGTTAAAGCTTTTTTTAGTATCACAATCCCCTACATACAAGGGACAATCATTACAGTAACGACAACCATTGTAATCTTCAGCCTGAAGACGTTTGACATCGTCAGGGTGATGACCGGCGGCAATTTTGGAACCAACGTGATTGCCAATGAGTTTTACCTGCAAAGCTTCACTTATAACAACGCCGGCCGTGCTTCTGCGATTGCTATCATTCTTCTTGTGGCTGTCATACCCGTTATTATCAATAACTTGCGCCACTTTAATAAGGAAAAAAGAGGCTTCTAATGGCAAAGAAAAGAAAATCTCAAAAACGTTCAGGAAGTTTCCTCGCCAATGCCATCCTCATTTTTCTATGTGTCATTTGGATGATTCCTATAGTTGGTATCCTCATCACCTCTGTCCGGCAACCTAACAAAATCTTTACCTCGGGTTGGTGGACGGTATTCCCTCATAAAGAACTCGTCACTTTGGGTGAAATCACCATTGATGACAACGTGGACGTGGATGGCCCCATCACCGTTGAAGGGATAACAGCGACTTTTAATGAATGGCGGGAAGGCATCGAAACGGATGATGGCCAGATCGTCACCTGGTACGGCAACAAACGAACCCGCAGATTAACCGTCAGTGAAGAGCAATGGGTTGGCTTTTCAACGGATCTGACCCTCAAGAACTATCGGGATGTCATCAGTGGTAAAACGATCACTTATAAAGACGCACAGGGAAACACAATCACCCGGCAAGGGAATAACCTTGGATCAGCTTTTCTAAACTCACTGGCTGTT
>DPKV01000153.1 GCA_003542325.1 Anaerolineaceae bacterium | reverse complement strand
CATCCAGATGAAGTTCGTAGAGCTGGGTCCAGTCATCCTCATAGACCAGATCTGCGCATTTCGGAGCATAATCATCAAGAAAAAATGATAGCGCTTGATCATGGACGCCGTTCGGATCATGCCCATAAACAAAGAAATTCACATCCTCCGAGCTTAAGAGAATATGCGTAACACCTTTAGCCTGCAGCCATGATGAAATGTTATCGATCTCATCCGTTTCCTGGATCAACGCCGCCCAGGCAGACTGACTGGTGTCCGGAACACATTTCCCATCACAATAATATCCTCTCCCATCCCAGGGCATGAAAACCAGCGCATCATCCGGTAAATTTTGATTGATAAATTTAATGGCTTGATAATCTTTGACAATAGATGTCAAAAAATCTGCCTTCGATGTCATCCCAAGGATGAGATCATGCGGTTTAACCAAAGCAACCATATGCTCCACTAGAAGAAGAGAACCGATCATCAATCCGCCAATACCGCCGATTGAAATTATTCTTGACCAATTAATCTGCGGATTTCCGGATGGCAAATGAATAATGACAGCGACAGCGATAATGCTTAATCCAGGATATAGAGGCATCAGGAAACGATTTTGCTGCGAACCAGTCGCCCACATTATAAACTGCACACCTGTAATCATTGCCAGTGTATCGAAAACCAGCCTGTTCTTCGAAAGCTTGCTTCGGAGTAGAGGATAAGCGAAAGCTAAAAACATGAAGGGATTAGGGAAATCAAAAAATACCACGAAAGTGGAGTAACGAGCGAACTCTGAAAACAAAGTGATTGGTAATAGAAGATAATTAAACCAGTGTTTACCAGTCCCAAAACTTATTAGGTAATCCATCCAGAGGCTTAGTTCATTTGGATCAACAATCTCTTGATGAAAGAATAATGGAAAGATGGGATTACCGGTCCAGATCAAATTCTTTATGTACCAAGGTGAAGCGACAACAATTGCTGAAATTCCAAATTTCAAAGTAGGGGAAACGACTTCCTCAAGAAAGCCTTGTTGTTTTTTACTGATCCTCATACTAAGCCAAACAATGCACAATGCGATAATGCCTGCATTTGATAAAGCTGAATATTTTGATCCCAGAGACAAACCCTGCATGATCCCTGAAAGGACTAAAAACTTATCCTCTCTTTTCTCGATCCAAATCAGTAATAAACCGATAGCCAAAAATTGGAATAATGACCAGGCCAGATCAACATAAGCAAAGCCTCCCCACGCCAGCATCATCGGGACACCAATAACCAATGCAGTCGAAAGCCATCCCCCAGGTACCGGCAAAAAACGTTTACCCAATAAAAAAGTTGCCAAAAGGAAAAGCAATAACGTTGAAAAAGAAATGAGCCGGGAAAAAATATCGCTCCCTAATCCCATCCCCAACATAAAGAGCATTTCCCAGGTGGCAGGATAGTAGGTAAACCAATTCTCAGGGATGGGGATGATCCTGCCGGCTTCCAGAAAGAGCCGTGGCCCCTGCAGGTGGTACATCAACCCGTCATAGTCGAAGGGAGGTGTGAAGGTTTGCAATAAGGCCAGCAGTAATGCCGCTACACCGACGGCAAAAAAGAATTTCATGAGCCAGGAAAACGCTGCCCAGGTTTGCTTAAAACCCCTTACAGCAGCCCATCCCTCAGAAAGGAAACGAACGCCATCCACAAATCCTACCCCGGTGACAACGAGAAGAAACAAACATTGATGAAAGGGTTGGAGCCATCCGATCACCCCCAGGAAGAATTCACCATACCCTATTGCTGCCAACCCCAGAGGAAGACTGAGAATCGCCCGTTCCGCGAATGACCAGTTTGTAAGGTTGAAGGGTTTAATTAATAGTCCACCTAACCCGGCAGCTACAAACAGGACCAGGCTCGCCAGCAGGATGGCGTATAATGCGTCCAGCAATGAACCCGAGTCCAGGTCATCCAGATGCGGTGCGGCGCTTATATTTTGAACGTTGATGAACAAACCACTAAAGATCAGGATAAGGACGATTGCTGAAATGATATAAAGTTTGCTCTTCATTAAGTAAACCCCAAAAAAACAATGGCTAAGAGGACTGGAACACCATTCCAATTCTATCATACCGCCTTCTCTGCACCGTCAACCTCTCCGCCCAAGTTAGTCCAGCAAACTTAATCACCAAGAGCAGGAAATTTAAGCGATTATGGAATACGCTATAATTGGAATCGGATTTCAGGACAGCGCCGAGAAAACCTCAGACAAATCCACTCTTTTCCTGCCATTTACTAATCGTGAGAGGGATGAATGAAGAAACAAACACCCAAATTCCTTAACTATTTAATGCCCACTTTTGGAAATATGGTCTGGTGTGTGGTTTTCTTTTCTGTCTTGTTGCTTGGACGGAGGATGATGAATGGGGACGGCGACCTGGGCAGGCACATCACCATTGGCAACACCATCCTCGATCATTGGAAGATTCCCCTCCAGGATTTATTTTCTCACACGATGACAGGCCAAACCCTGACTCCTCATGAATGGCTTTCCCAGGTTCTATTTGCCCTGGCAGAACGGATCTCCGGGTTTAACGGCATTCTCTTGATGTGTGCGCTTGTCATCGCAACGTCGTTTTGGCTCGTGTATAAGCGTGTTCGCCTTTCCAGCAACAACCTTTTCATTGCGCTGCTGGTTGTGTTTCTGGCCATGATAACATCTTCGATACACTGGCTCACACGCCCACACATCTTCACATTTCTTTTCCTGGCATTATGGCTCTTCATCCTGGAAATGTTACGGTTGGGGAAGTCAACCCGGTGGTGGCTGCTGCCGATCCTGATGCTGGTCTGGGCTAATGTGCATGGCGCGTTTATTGCCGGTTTTGTCACGTGGTTGATCTTTGGTGTGGGTGTGGGCTGGGACTTCCTCAGGCAAAAGCCACCCGAGCGAGAGATGTTGCCTGATCATTTTTGGCGAAATTACCTGCTG
>DPKV01000174.1 GCA_003542325.1 Anaerolineaceae bacterium | reverse complement strand
CACCACACCTTCTTCGAGATGCTGGGCAACTGGTCCTTTGGCGATTACTACAAAAAAGAAGCCATCACCTGGGCTTGGCAGCTCCTGACCGAAGTCTGGAAGCTCCCGAAAGGCCGGATTTGGGCAACCTATTTCAAAGACGAACTCGATCAAATCCCGGAAGACGTGGAAGCGGCTGAGATTTGGCTGAAACAACCGGGGTTCGACCCCACCCACCTGCTGCCCTTTGGCCGAAAAGACAACTTCTGGGAAATGGCCGACACCGGCCCCTGCGGTCCCGACACCGAGATCCATTACGACCGCGGCCCGGATTTCTGCAATATGAAGGACGACCCGAACCACGTCTGCGGCGTCAACGGCGAATGCGAACGCTTCCTTGAGATCTGGAACAACGTCTTCATCCAATATAACCGCCTTTCCCCCACCGAACTGGTGCCTTTGGAGAAGAAACACGTGGATACCGGGATGGGCTTTGAGCGGATCGTTTCCATCCTTCAGGATGTTTCCTCCAATTATAAAACAGACCTGTTCATGCCCCTGATCCGGCGTGTACAGGAACTGACCGGTCAGAGCGATGCAGAACGCGAAGCCAACCTGACCCCCTATCGCGTGATCGCCGACCATGCCCGGGCAACTTCTTTCCTGATTGCAGATGGTGTTGTGCCCGGCAACATCGGGCGGAATTATGTCTGCCGGATGCTTGTCCGCCGTGCGGCCCGTTTCGGGATGAAACTTGACCTCCATAAACCTTTCATGGCAGAGGTCGCACAGGTGGTGATCGCTGAGTACGGCGATTTCTACCCGGAACTTAAAAAGAACGCCCCCGCCATTCTGGATAACCTTACCCGTGAGGAAAAACAATTCCAGAAAACCGTCAACACGGGGCTGGAATACCTCAACGAACTCCTTGCCGACCTAAAACAGTCCAAGAAGAGTCTTTTGGATGGCAGACTGGCCTTTGATCTGTACGCCACCCACGGTTTGCCGCTGGAGATCACCCGCGATATCGCCCAGGAGCAAGGAATGGATGTGGATACACAGGGGTTCCAGGAAGCAATGGAAGCCCATCGCCTGGCCTCAGGCGCAGGCAGGGAATTCGGTGATATGGGCGGCGATGATGTTGAAATCTACGCGCAATTGGTTGAGGAACTCACTACGACCAACAAACTGGGCCCGAAAGGTGTTCAATATAACCCCTACGAAGCGGTTAATGACCCTGTTGAAGTCCTGGCGCTTCTTAGTAAAGGCCAGCCTGTCACAACCGCTGGCGTTGGTGACCCAATTGAAGTCCTGCTCCCCAAAACGGGTTTCTATGTGGAATCCGGTGGACAGGTCTCCGACACGGGGCAGATCGTCGGCGCTGACGGCAAAGACTGGGTCATCCAAATCACCGGGATGCGCAAACCCGCCGCCGGTGTGATCGTCCATATCGGGAAAGTCGTCAAAGGTCAGCCAAAGGTGGGCGATCTGGCAAAAGTGATCGTCGACATGGAACGCCGCAAAGCGACCATGCGCAACCACACGGCCACCCACCTGCTGCATGCCGCCTTGCATGAAGTCCTTGGTGATCATGCCCGGCAAGCCGGCTCACTGGTAGCCCCTGACCGCCTGCGCTTTGACTTCAACCATCCCCAACCCATGACCCGCGAAGAAGTCCTGGATGTGGAAGCCCGGGTCAACAAAGCCATCCTTGCCAATTATCCCCTCCACATCGTGGAGAAATCCCTGCAGGAAGCGATCGACGAAGGCGCGATGGCCCTCTTCGGTGAGAAATATGGCGCGGAAGTGCGCACCATCACCATCGGTGAAGAAACAGCCTATTCTTACGAACTGTGCGGCGGCACCCACGTGGATGAGACGGGCGATATCGGCCTGTTCCTCATCACCTACGAGGGAAGCATCGCCGCCGGCGTCCGCCGGATTGAAGCCGTTACCGGCTGGCAAGCCTATGAACTGGCGCGGGAACGGATGAATATTCTCGATCATACCAATCACTTCCTTGGCACCTCACCCGCGGAAACGCTCCCCAAGATGAAAAGCCTGATGGAATCCTTATCTGCGGCGGACAAAGAAATCGAAAAACTCCGCACCCAACTGGTGGCCGGTGCATTCGACGAACAATTGGCCAATACGGAGACCATTGAAGGTATCCCTGTTCTGCGTATCATGCTGCCCAATGCCGATATGGAAGCCCTGCGGGAGATGGCGGACAAGTTCCGTCAGAAAAACCCCTCCGGGGTGGCGCTGCTTGCATCCGATCTGGATGGAAAACCCGTCCTGCTTGCCGTTGTGACCGACGACCTCGTAAAACGCGGTCTGCATGCCGGCAACCTCGTTAAACAGGTTGCCCAGGTGGTCGGCGGAGGCGGTGGGGGTCACCCCACCCTGGCCCAGGCTGGCGGCAAGGATCCCTCCAAACTAGCAGAAGCCCTCGACCAGGTCCCGGTTTACATCAAAACTAACCTGAAATAATCCGGGGGATGCGATTACAATAAAAGGTGAGCCTCTCCGGACGCTCACCTTTCTTATTCGCCAAATGTAAAGACTCAAACCTGTTTATGACCAAAACCACACCGCTCCGACAACAATACCTCGACATTAAACGCCAGCACCAGGATGCCATCGTCTTCTTCAGGTTGGGGGATTTCTATGAGACCTTCGATGAGGACGCCAAGGTCGCTTCAAGGGAACTGGATATCGTCCTGACCTCCCGCCCGGTGTCCAAGGGTGTCCGCGTTCCCATGGCGGGGATTCCCTATCACGCGGTTGAAAATTACCTTTCCCGACTGATCGACAAGGGCTATCATGTCGCCATTTGCGAACAAATTTCAGATGAGCAGGAGAACGG
>DPKV01000102.1 GCA_003542325.1 Anaerolineaceae bacterium | reverse complement strand
AGGCCAGGGGAACGAATTTAGTCCCCAAACGGCGATTTTCCGAGGGGAAAAGATGCGGATACCCGATAGAGAAAGGAATAACTGCACAGGAACAAGTCCGGCCAGAGCGTTGCGTGGTCCGGTTGGCTGGCCTGATTGAACCGAGTAAGCGGCAAAGAAGCCGGCAAAATGACGCAAGCCATTGAGGATGGCCGTCATCATCTGGGTGAAATACCTCGCAGCAACTTCCTGATGACCAGCTTTCATCAGACCTGTGATGATGAGCGTGTTCCAAAGGATATTGGTTTCAACGGATAATGCATTCGGCAGGTCACGTCCGGCTTCCCAGGTTTCCGGGATGCCAACGGAATGAGTTTCAGCTTCCGGGTTCAGCAGGTTCGCCAGGAGTATTTTACATTGCTCCTCTGTAACATCCCCTGACCAGAGCGGCAGCAGGCAGGTAATATCGGGCTGTGAGAAGTCGGCTGTTTCCAGCAGGAAGCGATCCTCTGTTTTCAAACCTTCAATTTCCAGTGATTCTATGGATTGGAAACAATGCGCTGTTGTAATATGCGCTCGACCCATGACCCAGCGAACCTGGAGGTTTTTGATGATTTCCTGGAAGGTGTTGCCTTCAGGATCCGTTCCACTGATCGTCAGGCGGCAAACCCGGGTGTTCTCATCGGAAGAGGTCAGGTGCAACTGCAGGCGTTGGGGTAACAAAAAGACTTTATTGATGTCCAGTTTCGGTTGGACCCGTCCGGGGAAATAGAGTTCCCGGTCCGGACACTGGCAGTATTCCAGGTCCTGATAGCAAAACGTCTGAGATTTCTCGCTCCAGGTTTCCTGGATCTGATCGTGGAGTGACTTGCTGATCTCATTGAACTTTTTCTGTGAGGATCGGTCTTTGAGCAGTTTGGCAATCCGGCTTAATGCGGCCGCTTCTCCGGATAACATGGACAGCAGGGCGGGACTTTTCGTCCATCCGATGTCCATCCCATGACCGGTTTCTTCCCAAATGTCAAAATGGAACAATCCCGTCCCGCACTGACATTGTCGCGGATCGTCCCAAACGGGCGGTCGGTCATTGTCTGGATTTTCTTCGACCCTGAACCAATGATCGAAAAGCCGGCAAAGCCGGGGAAAGACTTTTTCGAGCCTGGAAATGTCCCGATCGGTTTCGTATAGGAAAAGATAGAGTTCGGCCAGGAGTGGACACTCCCGGATGGGCTTATTTTGGATGGTGGTAAATAACCGTGAGGGGAGTACGCCATCTTCAGTGATTTGGTTCAGGAAGGAGGTGAGAATTTCTGCCAATACGGACGTATTCTGGGCGGGCAGTGCCTGGAACAGGTGGTGCGTTTCCAATACAGTCAGGTCGTCAATGAAAGGCGCGCTGTTTCCGGATGAAATGGTTTCATCAGGCAGGCGGGAACGCAGGTAGACAGGTGGAGAGCCGGGTTCGGGGGGAATGGAATGAACCTGGGCTTGAACCTGGGAGAGAAAGAAAGCTGCATCCCAATCCGGGTCACCTGTGCGGATGTGGACCGTCTGACGTTCCTGCTCAAGGGCTTTTTCTCTGATCACAGTCTGCCAATCAAATGCGGATATCCGCCGGGCGTTGGAAAGGGAATCCTCTGGGCTGCCCTTGCTGACCAGTGCCCAGGTCAACCGACGGGATTGTCCGGGGTCCAACTCGACCGGCATAGCCAGAGCCGGAAAATGGCTGACGACCGCGCTTGGACCGCCCGTCATGAACAGGACCGGATACAAATCACCACTTTGACCTGTGATGATCTGGTTGATCCCATCCTTGTCGGGGTGCATGGGGGTGCCTTTGCGCATGGGAACCAAGGATGCCGCCATTTCCAATGTCGCTGAAATGGATTCAGTTGTATTGTTGGTCATCATGACCGTGCCGACGATGGTCTCAGCATTGGGCAAATAGCCTTCCCACTGCACTTCCAGTCCTTTTCCGGGAGAGCTTTGCATACGGAAAGCATCAGGCAGGTAGCGGGTGACGGCGGGAGGTGTGAAATAATCTCGAAGGCCCGCAATGCGTCTGTTATTAATGGTGAAGGATGGGAAAAGCCGCATCTCACGGGCGCGCAACCCATAAGTTGTATGCAGGCTGATGGGATGGATATCGTGGTCGCCTAATTCGAGTTCCCAAACCTGGTCTCTTTCCTGAGAAAATGACGCAGCGCTGCAACGGGCGGCCAAAATGAACGCTTTTGGGCTGGAAATCTCGAAAGACAGCGTGTCCATAGCATCATTTTACCAATGAATGAAGAACCTAAAGGCATCTCTTTCCAAATATTACCCCCTCAATTTGCCTGCGGAGGCTTTGATAAGATGATGAACGAAATTTCCCGGCGCTGTGACGGGGAACTATTGCTCTGTGGGAAGCGTCTATTGACAGAAAGGGATTTATGCTAGAATTATGCCATGACAGATAAAGATAAGCCTGAATTACAGGGTGCGGCTCAGGANNCAGGACCCTGCGGACCAACCCGGCATGGCTCCTGAAAAGCCCGCGCAGCCTTCC
Organism: Anaerolineaceae bacterium; assembly: GCA_003542325.1. Lineage (GTDB taxonomy): Bacteria > Chloroflexota > Anaerolineae > Anaerolineales > Anaerolineaceae > Brevifilum. The sequence goes on along the minus strand of DPKV01000102.1, from coordinate 6,571 downwards.
CCTTCATCAGACGACGATGTAACCAAAGAAATCCGGGTACTGCCTGCATCGCCGGATTCTGGATGGGAGCCAATGGAAACACTCAATGATTATGATTCGCATCCCGATGAAGAGGATGCACAATCCTCTGAATGGATTCCGGAAGCGGATACCAAAGGCGAACATGGTGAAGAGGTACAGCCGGATCAATTGGATGGGTCCAATGGCTGGTGGGGAGATGTCCCCTTCACACCTATTGAGGATTCTCGCGCGGAGGATACCCAGCCTGTGATCCCACCGGTTGAAGATCCCAATGCGACACGTGTCATGTCATCGAATGGGATTGACCCTGAAGCAGCGACCCGGATACTCCCGGTTGTTGAAGGAAGCGAGACCCAGCCGGAGTCCCATGAAGAGATTCCCGCTGCGATTGCCAATTCGGATGCGGAAACGCAAGTCCTGCCTGCGCAAACCGAAAAGCTGAAAGTGACCGATGATCTTCCTACCCTGCCGCCACCCAATGCGCCTCCCAATTGGCGTTCGAAGAATCCCAACCTGCCGAAGGTCGTCAGCGAGGTGGACGACCAGGCAACCCGGGTAACCCCTTCAGCCTACAGCCCCGCAAAACGCCCAACTGAAAAGAACAGCGTTATTGGACGGTCAGACCAGAAAAGAGGGCGGCGTCCTTCGGAAATGGCGAGGCCTGAAAAACCTGCCGGGAAAGCCAAAAGCACCGGATGTTTCTGGCGAGTCGTTTTAGCTTTGGGATTCCTGCTGGTACTGATCATACTAATTGCCGGTTCGATCGGCATTTATCAGTATTTCAAGATTTCCTCTTCACTGCCGGATGTCGCGGAGTTGCAGGAGAACGCAGCGAAATTTGAAACCACCCGCATCTTGGACCGGAACGGAAACATTCTCTATGAAATCCTGGATCCAAATGCCGGACGACGGACCTACGTCCCGCTGGAGGAAATCTCACCCTATCTGATCGCTGCAACCATCGCAACAGAGGATAAGGATTTCTATACCAACCCCGGTTTTGATGTCTGGGCGATGACGCGTGCGCTCTGGCAGAACTACACTTCCGGTGAAATTACCTCCGGAGCGTCCACGATCACCCAACAATTGGCGCGCGCCCTGTTGATGAACCCGACGGAACGCTATGAGCAATCCTATGCTCGAAAAGCCCGTGAGATCGTCCTGGCGTATAAGATCACCCAGCAATATTCCAAAGAGGAAATTTTAGAGCTATACCTGAATGAAAACTTTTATGTGAATATGGCTTACGGTGTTCAGGCCGCTGCTGAAACCTACTTTAATACCAATGCAGCCGACCTGACCTTGGGACAAGCCTCTTTCCTGGCGGGGCTGCCGCAAGGCCCCTCAATTTATGATATCTACACCAACCGGGAAGCGACCCTCTACCGTCACCGGACCGTCCTTGTTCTGATGTATGAACTCAGCACAGAAAGAGATTGTATTGAAGTTGGCATGGGCAAACCGCCGGTCTGTGTCTCTTATGAGGATGCCACGCAGGCGGGCATCGAGATTGCCAATTATGAATTCCCGGAATTGGCATTTGATATCACTTATCCCCATTGGGTGGTCTATGTTAAAACCTTGCTGGAGGAGCAGTTTGATGCCCAAACCATCTACCGGAGCGGTTTTACAGTGTATACCACCCTTGATCCTGATTTGCAGGATGCTGCGGAACGGATCGTATCCGAGCAGGTGGCTTCGCTGGCCGGCAATAATGCCACCAACGGCGCTCTGCTGGCGACGGATCCAAACACCGGTGAGATCCTGGCCATGGTTGGGTCGGAGGACTTCTATAACAATGATATTGACGGTCAGGTCAATATGGCGCTTTCCCAAACCCGCCAACCGGGCTCGGCCATCAAACCGCTGACCTATGTGGCCGCTTTTGAAAAGGGATGGACGCCGTCAACTTTGATCTGGGACGTACCCTCCGAGTTCCCACCCTCTGAAGACCCTTATGATACCAATCCGCCTTATGAACCGGTCAATTACGATGGGAATTTTCACGGCCCGGTCACCGTCCGAAGCGCACTGGCGAATTCCTATAACATCCCGGCCGTAAAAGCTTTGGAGTATGTCGGCATTTATGATGATCCGGACACGCCCGATGAGGAAGGCTTGATTGCCTTTGCAGAGCGAATGGGCATCACCAGCCTAACCCGGGACGATTATGGCCTAGCGCTCACTTTGGGGGGTGGTGAGGTCAGCCTCCTGGAACTAACCGCCGCATACAGCACCTTTGCGAACGAAGGACGGAAAATGCCAACAGTCGCAATCACCAAGATTGTTGACCATACCGGCAATGTGGTTTACGAGTACGAACCCCCCACGGGCGATCAGGTCATTCGGGCAGAGCATGCCTATCTGATCTCCTCCATCATGGCGGATACGACTGCCCGCATCCCCATGTTCGGCACGAATCCGGTCATTAATCTGAACTTTACGGCTGCCGTAAAAACCGGGACGACCAATGATTTCCGGGATAACTGGACGGTTGGATACACGCCTGATCTGGTTGTCGGCGTGTGGGTTGGGAATACCGATTACACCCCGATGGTGGATACGTCCGGGTTGTCGGGCGCAGGCCCGATTTGGGCGGAGTTTATGACTGAGGCGATCGATCAGCTTACGGGAGGCAATCCCTCGTCTTTCACTCGCCCGACGGGCATTGTGGATCGGGTCATTTGCGCCATTTCCGGGACCGAGCCTTCTGATTGGTGCCCTCAGCAACGGAGCGAGATTTTTGCTTCAGACCAATTGCCGGCGGCGAAAACAGAGGATTTATGGAAAGAGGTAACGGTGGACACCTGGACGGGGTTGCCCGCTTCAGATGCCTGTTCCGATTACACCGATGAAAAGCTGGCGATCAACGTCAAGGATACCTGGGCGATTGAATGGCTTAAGAAAGATTCGGCTGGCAAGACCTGGGCGGAGGATATGGGCTTCTCGACACCCTTGTTCTTTGTGTCGGACCGCGCATGCCAGGCGGATGATCCGCGGCCTGTAATTACGTTGACCGGGATCAGTGATGGCGATACGATCAAGACCAACCCATTGGAAATCCGCGGTGTGGCGACCGCGACTGAGAATTTTGATTACTTCCGGATTGAGTGGGGTAAAGGAAATGACCCAATCACATGGAAGGTCCTGGTGGACAATGAACACGATCCTCAGGAATCACCGGGATTAATATATGAGTGGGATCTTTCGGAGATTGAACCGGGAACCATTACCTTGCGAATCTATGTCCACAGTACGGAAGACACATACGCCGAAAAACGGATCAAACTCAACTTGCAGGTCCCCACGCCAACACCAACAGAAACGCCGACACCTACGATGACGCCAACACCTACGGCAACCGCCACAACAACGGATGTGCCTTTGGTCACACCAACGTTGACGGAAATGCCTTCAGTAACGCCAACGACTACCGTCACACCGACGGTGACAATGACGCCCTGAGGATGATCCTGTTAAAAGAGCGCTAATTGGGAAGTCTGGTATTTCGGAGGGTCAACCCGAATTTGTTCCAGGAATAATTCACGTGTCAACAGGGGGTTGGCTTCCAGGTCCCGGATTAACCTGAATTTTACAACGATAAACTCGCGGTCCAGTGCAGCTTTTAGCACAGGGTCGCGTTGTGTTTTGTATGCCAGTAAATTCGCCCGGCTGCCGGGGATGAGCAGGATTTTGACTCCCTCAGAAGGGTGCGATTCCTGTAAGTGTTTTTGTACGATGGCAGAAGCCAGGATATGGAAAGTAAAAGCTGCCTGGCGATTTTCTCCGCCCTCGTACCAGACCAGGGGACTTTCTCCCTTAACCTGGTATCCCAAACGTTTACCGATCGTGGCTAAACATGCCTGCATCTGCCGGACATCCGACTTCCGGGCTTCAATGGTATCAGACTCCTTCAATGCCCAGGATAACAGGCCATTTCCCTGCGGGTTTGTGTAAGATAGCAGACAATTAAACACCTCCTCACGGGTGGGAGTATAGATGCCGGGGAAGGTGGAGAAAATGGCGGAGCGTAACTGTTCTATGTTGGTGCTTTTCTCTCGAATCACAAGCTGGATGATCACCTTTTCCAGACGATCAATCAGAGGCGTCTGTTCTTCTTTCTGGCCTGCCAGCCACCAGTCACCGGTTTCGAGAGAAGCTGTCCCTCCGGCAACCCGGGTTAGAAAACCACGTTCATTGAAAAGAGTCTCCAGAAGTTTTTCGATCTCAGAGGTCATCTGGTTTTCGTTTTCCAGAAAGGTGTCAACGGCCAGCATGTTCTTCGCCGCCAAGCCAGTGATCGCTGCTGTATGGATGGATTGGAAGGGGGCCGGTTCCCCTTTTTTCAACAGGTATTCCCGGATGGATTCCCGAGCGAGATGAAGAACTTCCGCGGGTTCTACGGTCCTGGCAATTTCAGTTTGGACTTCAAACTGGCATTGGGCGATTTCATCATCTTTAAATTGCGCAAAACCGGTCAGGCGATAGCCGGCAATGTCGGCAGCCAAAAGGACGGCGAGCAGCAGCATCAGTTCGTTTTCTGCGACCAGCCCCCAGACCTTGCATTCCGGATGGATCAATCGCTGGATATTACTAAAGGTGGATTCAAGGGCATTTGCGTGCCAGTTCCAATCGTAGCGTTGACGGGAAAGCACCTGCCGGATTGGGGAGACTGCTTCCTGTCCCCAAATCCATCCGGTCCAAAGCGCTGAAAGGGTCCAGAAGGCCTGATTAGGTCGGGGAATCGCTGTTACCACAGCCCCAATATCGGATGGGTCAGGCCAAGGCGTAAGTTCTTTTAACCGGCCCTGGTAGAGCATTATCGCCGGTTCCGAGGGTTTCGTCCCACGCCATTCGAACAGGGGCAGCGGTTCTTGAAGGACTTGCCAGGTTGTAACGGCTCTTTCCATCGCTCTCCAGAGGTTGTTCTCCTGGAAAACGGAAGGAATGACAAGCTGACGCGGTCGCTCACGAGGGGTGGGATATGCCCAAAGGGTGTTCCCCTGGTCGGCAGCAGACAGGATCAGGGCGGTCAGAAGTTCCCGCCTTCGCGGGGATTGTTCGATACTGTCCAGTCTGTTGATGATGGTTTGGAGGATGATCAGGGGGCGGGTAGGATAGGTGCCAAGCGCATTCTGGACCTGGGCGCGCAATGGGTCATCCTGCCCGGCAATCCGGTTCAGGGCCCGGGCCTGATGCAGCCTTGCCGAGGGAAGGTCGGTCAGCGAGGCCAGTGTATTTTCATCCAGAACCTGCTCTCCTTTTGCGCCGCAGGCAGGGCATTCCACGATTGCTGCGTAAGGTTGATCCTCTTCTTTTTTCCACAGGAAGGCGTCAGCCTCAATCATGGTGCCGCAATCCGCACATTGGACCTGATAGAGACTGCGGATATAGGGTTCCATTCGGTCTTCACCCTTCGAGGTGGTTGCCAGGTCCTGTAACGCGGCAACAAGTTCATCCTCTGAGGGCGCGCTGGCGAGTGTACGGATCAGGAAAGCGTAAATAGGATTATTGGCAGTGACCAGTACCGGAAAGCCCGCAGCAACCAATTCGATGGGGATCAGGGGATTAAACCCAAAAGGTTCAAGAACCATATCCCCCGGTGAAAGGTTGGCCCTGCACCAGGTGCTCACCATCCCTGGGGGGATGGGCGGCAGGAACCGCCCCAGCGGTAAGTCTGGGGGCGGTTCCTGTCCTGGAATATATGGAAGGTTCATAGGATCAATCCATTGATGGCGGGTGAAATAGCCGCAGAGCCTCAGAGGAAGTGCTTTTTATGTGTTGAACTTTAAAATGGCGACCTGATATGGGAGAACCGCCATTGTCCCGGTCAGATCTTGATCTGGATCTGTCAGTGAAACCCATTCACCATCCGGCAGAGTAAAACGCAATTCCCGGCTGCTAAAGTTGAGGACAATCAGGAGTCGATCTTTATTCAGGCTGCGTTCAAAAGCCATAAGGAAGCTCTCCTGGGATTCCAGTGGTTTGAATTCGCCGCGTTGAAGGGCAGGTTCTGATTTTCGAATGGCGATGATCTTCTTGAAGAAGTTGAGGACTGAATCCGGGTCAGCGATCTGACGTGCGACATTGCGCTTGGTGTAATCCGCATTGACCGGTAGCCAGGGCGCGGTTTGGGAAAAGCCGGCATTAACTTCGCCATTCCACTGCATGGGCGCACGGCAACCGTCCCGGCCTTTGTGAAGTGGCCAGAAGGTCTTGCCAATGGGATCGAGGACGTCTGCTTTCCTGCGGATGGGGATATCCCGCTGGGCGATTTCCTCGCCGTAATATATGAAGGGCGTTCCTTTGATGGTGAGTAACATGGCCGCTGCGACTTTTGCCCGATGGTCCTCTTCACCCAGACAATAGCGGCTCGCGGCCCGTTTCATGTCATGGTTGCTTAGGAAGTTATTCGGCCATGAATTTTCATCGAGAGAGCCATACCACTGGTTCAAGGCATTCATAAACCGTTCCGGGTGCCAGCGGCATTTGGCAAAATCAAAATTAAAGGCTGCATGCAGTTTATCATTTCCACTGCAATAACTTGCAG
>DPKV01000257.1 GCA_003542325.1 Anaerolineaceae bacterium | reverse complement strand
CCGGGCGGGCTGTTGAACATCATCTGGGCGATGTAGTCCCGCACGCCAAAAGCTTTGGCGTTATAAGCTGAGAGGTAAGCCGAGACCACAAAAACGACATCTGGGGCGTCGCGCATGCCCCAGTGATGCGGCTCGTTGAGCTCCACCGGGATTCCCTGCTCACCGTACCAGGCCATTACCTCCTGATGCTTGCGGATGCTCTCCGCCAGGTCCCACGGACCGCGCCCATCCATCCGGTTGAACCAGAAAATGGGGATCGCGCACCAGGCGATATTGATCGTCTCTGTGTACATCGCCGCCAGCTTGAGGAAATCGTCCGTCCCTGAATAGCTGCGCAGGAGCGGGTAGTTGCCCGTCCGGCTGGCTTCGTACAACGCGCGGTAATCCTCGGGGGAACGCACCGGCACACCGCCGGCACCCTTGCGGCGCGGGTTCTGCCGCTCCGGGTGGAAGAAATTCTCCTGAGCCTCCTGATCGATACCCAGTGAGATCACATCCAGCGCATGGGCCTCGGCAATTTCGCGGATACCTGTCAGGGTCGCTTCCATGCTCGGTTGGCCGTAGTGGTGCCGCAGGATGGGATAAGGCTGTTTCCATTGGATGCGCTCAACTGCTGTCTGCGGGAAGTCCGCCGCAGTGACCGCTCCGGGCTTCTGCCCACGCAGGTAAGCCAGGGTCGCATCCGGCGGCTCGCTGCCGTCAAAGACCGCATCAAAAAATCCCAGGGCGCGGGCTCGTTCCGCTATTGGCGGAGTCCCGCCAAAGGAGAATCTGACACCGGCCTGGCGCAGTTCATCCGCAGCTTCGGCAAATTCACCCAACAGGCGTTCACCCGTCTCCGGCGTCAACCGGTAGGACACGCCCACCAGGTCTGCTTTTTCGCGCTTCGCGGCCTCGATCAGATCTTCCATCGGAACAGCCGGTCCCAGAAAGACCGTCCGCCAGCCGGCTTGTTCCGCCAGGCGCAGAAAATTAATCACGCCTGCGACGTGAACACATTCCCCGATTGCTCCGGCAACAATGGTCTTCAAATCGCCCTTCCCTTTTGACTATTAAACCAAGTATATTCGGACATCATATAATGCCCGCAGGGAGGTCTCACTTCCCCCAAATCTTACACGGTTGAGCTCCCTTTATTATTTTATTACAGATTCGTGTTCAGGTGATTAAGAGATGGTTATTAACAAGAATTTGAATTTAGGAATTGGGGATTAGTAAACGTAGGTCACGTGCGCTTCCCACTCCGCTTCGCTTCGGGGACTTTGTCGCGGCACGTGACCTACACCCTAATTCCTAATCTCCTGATCGCCTAATCCCTACCCCTACATCCCATCGCCCGGGACGGAGTAAGACTGGCCGGAACTTTCGAGCAAACGGGGGTTCACCCGGCCCATCCACTTCTCGGGCAGATACAGCTTCTGGAAGCCGCCGTACTCCTCATAAAGTTCGTGGGCGTCACGGGTTGCCAGCATCGTCCAGCGCACACCTTTCGCGTCCAGATATTCCAGAATGGTCTCGATCATCCATTTACCGAGGCCATGCCCCTGGTAGTCGTTGAGGATAAAGAGATCGCACAGGTACCCGAAGACAGTGTAATCCGTGACCACCCGTGCAAACCCAATTTGATTGTCATTGTGATAGATGCCGAAGCAGAGCGAGTTGTCAATGGATTTCTCGGTCATGGCTTTGGTGCGGCCCGTGGTCCAATAAGCCTCATGCTTTAGGTAATGGTGAATGATATCGATCTGCAATTTGGCTTTTTCCGTACTGATGAGGTAATCCCCTCGTTGGCTTTCCATGGTCTTCTCTCCTCCGACAAATTCTCCTGAGTCAATCAATCCTTTTTCGGCAAATCCCGGCGCATCCATTTTTCCGGCACATCCAGCGGCCGGAAATGGCCGTAGGTGGCATACAAACCGTGGGCGTCACGGGTCGCCAGCAGCGTGAGGCTGATCCCCATTTGATCCGTATAGCGGCAGGCCGCTTCCACCAGCCACTTTCCGAGGCTGTGACCGCGTTGGGCGTCGTCCACATAGACATCACACAACCAGGCAAAGGTTGATCGGTCGGTCACCAGCCGGGCAAAGGCCACCTGCAGCCCCTCCCGGTAAATCCCCAGGCAGACTGAATTCTGAATGGAGGTCTCAATCACCTCCCGTGAACGGTCGTTCGCCCAATAGGAACCCCTGACGAGAAAATCCTCCACCCGGTCAAGCTGGAGGCGGTCCTTGTCAAAGCTGAGCAGAAAGCCGCCCCGCTCCTCTTCCAGCAGCCCCAACTCGACTTGAAACGGCCGGTCCAGGTCAAAGTCCACCGGAATCGGTTCGATCACATCCCGCACCCGTTTCCCGTTGCGGTATGAAAAATGGAAATGCAGCGGCCCTTCCCCTGCCAGAATCATTGGCAGGAAAATGTGAATATTATCGACCACTTCCGGGGCTGTGCAGGCCCACTCGCGGGGCTTCCAGGCCAGGTCGCCCTCATGGTTGGTAACAAATTCCCGATGGGGAACCTGCACCGTAAACATGACAATCGCTCCGGGTGGGATCTCAAACCCATCCCAGGTCATCAGGCCCACGAAGTCCGCCGACTCGATCCGGTAGCCCGTTTCCTCTGCCACCTCGCGGATGACCGCTTCGGGTGCCGTCTCACCCGGCTCAATGTGCCCGCCCACACCGTTCCACAAGCCCTGATTGGGCGGGAACCGCCGGTGCAGCATTAGGACATCGTCCCCGTTGAGCAGGAAGCATAACGTAAAGCCCGGTGTGATCGTCATGCCAGCGCCTCCCGCAGTTCCACCGGATAGGTTTCCATAATCTCCAATGTGTCCAGGCCATGCCAGGCCGTGAAAGCTCGCAGCGTATTCCTGAGGTCGGATACCAGCGCATCGGTGATGGCAACTCCCGGCTCAAGATAGATCTTGCGGATTTCCAGGCGTTTCTCCTTGCGGTGCGCCTTGGGGTCCAGCCGCCCGATCAGCCGTCCCTGATGCAGGATCGGCAGGCAGAAGTGACCGTATTTCCGGTCTTTAACAGGGGTATACGCCTCAAGGCGGTAGTCAAAATTAAACAGGTCCAATGCCCGGTCGCGGTCTGAGATCAGCGGGTCAAAGGGAGAAAGCAGCGTTGTATAACTCGGGTCCAGTTTTCCGGTACGCGCCGCATCGACCTTTCCCACCTGTTCGGAATAGATATAGGCGGGTTTATCCCAGCCCTCAACATCAACCGGCTGGATCTGTCCCCTTGCGACCAGTTCCTCAAGCGCATCTAACAACCCGTACTTAGCCCGGTAATAATAAGTTGTGAGCCAGTCTTCCCGGGCCACGCCCAGTGCCTGGATCGTTTTGAGAATAAGCTGCCGGTGCCCGGTTATCGGGTCAAGTGCATCCGTGTCGTCCCAATCCGGCAAGACCCTCTCCCGCAGGTCGTAAAACCGCCGGAAATTCTTACGGTGGGAGACCATCAGGTGGCCATTGACGAACAAATGCTCAAGCGCCAGTTTTTCATGTTTAACCGATCCCCAGCCAGTGGAGAGGGTTTCGCCTTCAAAATCCAGGGAACATACCGGCCCTTTTTCCCGCACCTCCTCCAACACCCAGGCGATCAACTCCGGATGCTGTTCCGCCCACTTCTTCCAATACTTGGTTGCCCGTCCGCCATTGAGGATAAACCCGCGGAAGATGGGGTAGTCCTCCATCGGCAGGTAGCAAAGGGCGTGGGCGTAATATTCGAAAAGCCGGCCTTCGGCATGCAGCTCTTCCAGCCAATCCACCTCGTAATCCCCCAGGCGGCTCCACAGCACCAGGTTCTGGCTGCGCCGGACCGCCTGGATGGTATCGATCTGTAAATAACCCATCTGCCGAATAATGGGAAGCAGGTCTGTTTTTTGCGCCGGTTTTTCAGGGGGAGAAAGGAGTCCCTGGGCGGCCAGCATGGCCGTCCGGACGGTTTCCAGGGTGAGGTGCATTGAAAATGATTCTCCTTATTTGTGTCGTCCTGAATCGCTCAGGTCAGCCGCCTCCAGCAAAGCCTCCCCCAGAATGCGCGCTTCCGTTGGCGTCAGGAAGAGGTGTGTTTGCCCGGCGCACAAGATCTTTTCCGCCGGCGGGCAGCGTTCAATCACCGAGACACAAATATTGTCTTCCAGTTCCAAATCTTCACACGCATACGTAATATCAACCTGCAAGGTCTTGTCCAACAAGTAGATGCTCATGGAAAGTCACCTCCCGGAAGGGAACTCGAGATGTGTTCTTTCCCAAATCATATCATTAATCCCTGCTGGATGATGGGTGTTTCCTACGCTCAACAATCGGTGCGCTCATCTCCCTTCGGGAGGCAGGCAAGCGGAGCGCACCCTACACCTCTATAAACCTCGTTTCATGAATCATCTGTAGGGTGCGCAGCGCTCTTCTGCGCACCAATGAGAGAACCGTTTATTATTTTCCTGGCGAAAAAACATCCATAAGGTAAAAAAAGCCTCAGGATTCACCTCAAATCGAAGATTTCAGCATCCTGATAGTTTCTGAGAGTCACTTATCAGTAGACTCTGGTTTGTAATAATAACAAAAGCAAGCCTGAGTAATGAATTACAGGTTTTAGAGGAGTTACCACATGGAAGTTCCACGCCACTGGCGATTAAGAAAACAGCGGTACGCCCTTGTGGGCGAAGTCTGCCCTCACTGCGATGCCAAGATCTTCCCGCCCCGGGACGTCTGCCCGGAATGCGGCGGAGAAGCGAAGACCGCCTATGCCTTCAGCGGCAAAGGCGAAGTCTATTCCTTCACCCGTATGAGTAGCGCCCCCGCCGGATTTGAAGCCCAGGCCCCTTACACGGTCGCCCTGGTCAAGCTGGCGGAAGGCCCCGTCGTGACCGCCCAACTGACCGACCTCGGCGACGAGAAGGTCGAGATCGGGATGCCGGTCGAGATGGTCACCCGCAAGCTCCGCTCCGACGGTGATGAGCGCGGGATACTGGTCTATGGCTATAAGTTCCGCCCGTTGATGGCGGGGTAAGATAGAGGAATAATGCTGGTCTATACCCAAAAGGGTACAGGTGGCTATAAGTTCCGCCCATTGATGGGGGGGTAAACACAAAAGATTGAAGTTCTTGAAGCCGCTCTTCAAATGAGGGCGGTTTTTTTATTAGTGTTGTCAGTATTGGGGACTATATCGATGTATAATATTTTCAAGTCTGAGCGGTAGAGCAAGGATTCTAAACGACCATTATTTCATCACATTCCACTTAAATTGGTTGAAAATCGTTTAATTGTCTAAACAATTGTCACGTATCAATAGCTCGTTTAAATTATAGTAGGGAGTTTATTGAAAGCATTGTGATTCGTAGTAAAAATGGAGAAACAGAATGAACTTCTTACGGAGACTGTTTTGGAAAAGTGATCAGCGTGGCAAGGAAAATACAACACCTCAGCAGAACGTTGTAGGCAACCCTGGTGATCGATTGCAGGTCGGCATGCACTTTGACGACATTGTGGCGTTGCTCGGAGAGCCAACTGGCGTGAATCCTGGCACGGATCAGAAGCTCAAAGGATCCCAGGTGACGCCTGAGATGCTTTCCGGAACAATGTACTGCATGTGGGAGCTCCCCGAAGGCAGATACCTTCTTGTAGTCGAGCACGGTAGGCTGGCAAGAATCCACGAGAAGCCAAAAGCAACACAGACTGCGGAGGCCACGCCAACCGATCGCGACGAGCTTCGGCGTCAACTCGAGTCCCTTGACCTGACGAACGCATCGATGGAAGATCTAGTCACCCGATTGAGGGACGAGATCGCGTGGCAGAGCGCCAACATGAGCCAGTACCACTACCTGAAAGAGGACTTCGCTGTCCGTGAGATCGCTATTGTCAAGGTAGGCGAAGAGCTCAACCGGCGCGGGGGGCGCGAGCTGATGTTGCAGGTCTTCGCTGACGTGGGCAGCCCACGCTCCGTTGAGATGACTTGGGATGGCATCGGTGACTAGTACGGGTAATCTGGTGGTACGAGTCGTGACGCCCAACAACGGCTCCAGCGAACAAGGCTGCGGTTTGGGGTTACGGGGCGCATTGCTAGCAAACATTCTGGTGCTATGAAGGCGTCTCGCCCGCCCACTCTACCGCTGCCACTAAACCAATCCACTAGGCTGAAGGAGATTTCACTTGTCATTACCTATTCCTAAAAACCCTCAAGCCGATTGGCTGTATGTATTCTTTGATCGAGATTTAGGTATGGATGCAGCCCAGGGAGTGGCAAGAGACATTTTTAACCATGGGTCGCTCTTGGAATACAGTGGCGTAATCTTCAATCCTGTTGATCCATCTTGGTTTAGTAGTTACACTGATCAGGCAGGTGCGCAAGTGATGATTGATTACTGCAATCATGAGGAAGGTTTTATTTTACCTCGGGTAAAGCGGGAACTATTCTACCTGAAAAGCCCTCTGATAGCCTTTACGTGGAGGGGTAAGGCAGATCTCAAGGATTTCTTTTTAATAGGGCTTACAATCAAACTTGGCTCAACTGACCCTTACGAAGTCTGGGGGGGCAAAGATATCTTTCCTTCTGACAGACTTGAAAAAGTCAAAGCTGCTGAAAGCCAGATTCGAAGAAGGGTAGAGGAAAATATTGAACTCAGAAACACAAGGGTCTGGTGTAATTTCTGCCATCGCATGTGTTATCTAATGTTGAAAGGCTCTGCTTTTCATTTTGACAATGAGTTCGAATTGGCAGGAATAAGCGGAATTACAGCTTCGGTCTGTAAGTCATGCAATCATTATATATGTGGGGGCTGCCTCTTAGCTTTGAGTAAGATGGAAAATGCTAGACAGGTATGTCCTCATTGTGGGAAAGCGAGCTGGGATAACATTATTACTTTACACGATAACACGACCTAACCCCGGACCCAAGCGACAGCGGCTATACCGCTTCGGGTATACACTCGGCTTGTATGTAATGGCGGTACAATACAAGGGAGTCTTGGTTGCACCGCCGCTGCCCTTGAGCAATTTCAGTGGATTAATAACTCAAAATCCTACCATACGAACCAAGTCAAATATACGATTATAAATTACACCCGTTGATGGCGGGGTAATATAAAAGGTTTTGAAATAATGAACCACTCTCCGGTTAGGGGTCGTTTTTTTATTGCCATTGACACTGTTGGGAACGATAACGATGTATAATATTTTCGAGTCTGGGAGGAAGTGCAATACACTGGACTCAATCTATTGCAGTGTTTTACAGTTGAATTGTCTGAATGAAGTTGCCTGGATCGCTCAACGGTGTGCGTTCCGGATTAATTAATGTACTTTTTTGGGAGGTAAAATTTGAAATGACAGAAGCAAATGAAAAACCGGGTTGTCTGAGCATCCTATTCCCCTTTTTGAACCGCTCTCAGGAAGAAACAACATCGGAGGAACTTCCGTATCGTCTGCGGGATGATTTTCTTTCTCCGGCAGAATTCTCATTTTTCAAAGTCCTTTCATCTGTTGTTGGGCCGCAATTAACCATTCAGTCAAAGGTGCGACTGGCAGATATCTTCTTTGTGGCTCGTCCGAATGAAAATCGCAGCTACTTCGGAAAAATATCACAAAAGCATTTAGATTTCCTGGTTTGCGATTCCGTCACAATGCAGCCAGTCTTCGGCGTGGAGCTGGACGACTCCAGCCATAACCGAAACAGTAGACATGAGCGCGATGAATTTATTGAAAGCGTTTGCAAAGCGGCCGGATTGACGCTGCTGCGCATCCCGGCCCAGCGAGAGTACGATGCCAGAGAAATCGCCTTCCGGGTCCAACCCTTCCTGAAAGAAAAGGCAACCCTCTCCACCGCCCCGTCACCGACACAACCACAGCCACAGGTTCAGCCGCAAACGGAAAGTGGCAATCCCGTCAGCGCCGTTCCGATTTGCCCCAAGTGCGGTATTCCGATGGTCCTGAGAACAGTGACGCGGGGGGATCATAAGGGAAAACAGTTTTATGGGTGCAAGAATTATCCGAGTTGCCGTGAAGTCAAACCTGTAAAAGTATAAAAGGAAACCACTCTCTGTTTGAAGTGAAATCCTTCTTTTAAAGTCCAAATCTATCTAATTCGATCCAAAATAGACTCCTAATTTGTAAATGATAAAAAATAGATAAGCACCAAATATATTATTATTTGATAATTGGAGGGTGAAAATGAGCCTAGATGATTGGTTGTACGTTGAAACAGATGATTCCTGTGCTATTTGTGGAATTAAAGGAACTAATTTACTCACAATTCATCACATTGATGGGAGCCATTCCAACAATGTGTATGACAATACAATCATCCTGTGTCATAACTGCCACAATCAATTTCACCAGAAAAAAGGATTAACTCAAAAAATAATAGAAAACCGAAAACGCCACTTGATACAAAAAACCATAACTCAATATGGTTTAAATGCTATGAAGATTGCAAAAAGAAATGGCTTCGGTGTTGTTGCGATGCCTTTCCTTCTCTATCATCTAGTTCAGTTAGGGTACATGGAAAAACAAGAGCAGCAAATGGGATATGGAAACCAAGAAGATGCAACAGCTCGTTTCACAATAACTGAGGATGGTCTAAATCTTTTGAAAAAGTGGTTCTAGTTTAAATATGATAATCTCAATCTGTGCGACTCAATTTTCTGATAAAAAGATGTTTAATATAAACTATTAATTTTCATCCCTTTCAAACGATAATCCAATGTCTAAACGGCCCAAATCCATAACTCCCACCACCCTCCTCATCCTCCTTAACGCCTCGTTCTGGTTGGGTTACGCCCCCTTCACGATCCTCACAAACAAGGGTGCCACCTCCTAAACTGAGAATAATATCTGGAAAAGCACCTTGAATTTTTTGGGGGGTTAGGGATTTACCTTCAAATTGACCGTCGAGATGTGGCATGCAACATCTCGATGTTGTTAACCTGGCAGAACCACCTCCACCAGATCATTCCTCAACAGTGGGGTTCAGCGATTTATAGCAATTATGGAAGTTCTCGAGGTGTATAATATTTATTAGCTTGGGCGACAGTTCATGGAAAAGATAATCAAGAATTATTTTAATCTGTCTTTCTAAAATTAGTTGATTATCCGGAATCACTGGTCGGTTTCACCGGAATGTGCATCCTTATCATTGATGGCAGGACGTAACGTAGATGGAGGTAGACATGTCAACCCTCGAGCATTTCCTTAAATCATTACTTCACCAAAACAGTTCACAACCGGCAGCTACACCCACGCCTGGCAAGAGTGGACCCTTGCCAATTCCCGAGTGTTGCATTTGCAGTAAAGAGCTTCCCCCCGGAAAAAGTCTTGCTGAAACCTTCGGACAAGCGGGATGGAATAATGTCTC
>DPKV01000095.1 GCA_003542325.1 Anaerolineaceae bacterium | reverse complement strand
CATGAACTGCAATTTGATTTAAAAACCGGTTTGATTCTCTCAGACAATTATTCCAGCGAATCAAGAGATGATCCGGGGAACGATAAAGTAATTTGGACCGAAAAAGGCTCTAGTCGTATCGAGGTTGATTTACAATTGTTCCCTGATTATCAAATGTATGTAACGCCAATTGAAGACATTGGTATGGATATACTACATATGTTTGACCAAAATAATGAGGTGGTAATTGACAACCCTGAGAGTATGCGCTACAGCTATAATCGAACCGCTGCTGCAAGTTACATTAATACTTATGTACGGACAACAACAAGCCGTTGTCAGACAGTTCCTGTGATAGTCTTGCAAGATGAAAGCGTTTGGAACCCAGCCTACACCCCTTATTACTGTAGAGATTGTGCCAATTATGTGTCGCAAGGTCTTTTTGCAGGAGGGCTCCCAACGGATGGTACTTGGTTTTATGGGGGTACTACCTGGATAAGAGTCGGTGAATTAAATGATTGGTTAATCAACACCGGAAAAGGTGGAACGACTGCATGTGCTAATTTGCTTGCTGGTGACGTAGGTATTCAACCCAATGCACATACCGTTATGGTTGGGGCGATAAATCCTATAAGATATAGCGCTCACACCAGCGATCGATTATTAGCAAGTTGGTCATACTATCTGACTACTTGTATCCATATCTATTAGTTGGACCCATCAAGATTATTTTCCCAACAAGACATTTCATACAATAGGGTACGAGCGTAATTTCAGGAATTAGAACATGAAAAAAACCACCTCTTTCATTCTTTTTAGTATATTCATCACAGTTATATCAGCCTGTAACCCAAGTGCAAACGAAACAGCGGTTCATGAGAGTAGTATGGGCTCCTCAGATTTGCCTATTGTGGTGGTGAACATCTCAAGGTCCTCAACCATTGAAATTCAATCCACGGCGCTCAATCAAGATCTGACTTATTCGTCCATCCCAGTGGATAACGCCACTGTTCTTCAAGGTCAACCAGCTGTTGACTCAGAAAACAATCTTTATATTCCATATGGCAGCCAAGATAATTATTTGGCAAAACTTGGCCCGGATGGGTCTGTGATGACCATCGAAATAGACACGGAGTGGCATTACAACTCACAATGGGTTGGTGATAAGTTTCTAATCATTCCGCACTCTCCAAATGAGATGTATTTGATCGACCTTGATTTAACGATAGAGACTATTCCCAATTCCCTCGCTTATCTTGATGATGAACACAAATTTGGATACCTGGGACTCTCCAATGCCTCACCCAGAGAAGCGATTTGGAGTTTTTCAACGCCTCTGAGAAACGAAGAAGGAGACTTTGCACTTTATCGAACATTTAATGTCGATACGGGAAAGATAACAGAATTTCAAATGGAAGTTCCCTCCACAGTCAAAGATTACATCCCAAACCCTGAAAATGAGGATGAAAAAATGGGGCTGATCGTTTATGGGATTGATAATGCCAACCAAAATGCCCTCATATGTTACGCCATGTTCCCCAACGGCGCTTTTCAAACTACTTTGGAGTTGTATGATGGTGATACCGGCACCGTAATTACAAAGGAAGTTCGATGTTGTTTGAATAATAAGTTTAATTTAGAAGGAGAAGCGATCGTTGAAGATAGTGCCTTTGAGAGTTGCTGCGTTCCGGGAGTACGGAACTGGATTGATTATGAACCCACGTTTTCTTATGCAAGTTTGTTAAGATCGGATGACGGCAGTATAATTTCCTTCATTCCTTTTTCGGATGCATGGTTAATCGCAACTGAAGCCCGCATTATTGTTGTGGATACTCAAAATCATGATTATCCATCTTACGACCTCCCGGACGATATAAAACATCAGATGTATTATGCAGCGAGATACCTATCAAATTAGATTTTTCCGAATGTGAAAAATTACTGGATTAATCCACCTAGAGGTGCAGAAACGGCGCGGTATGGCAAAACCGTCACGTTATGACTGACGAAACCTCCATTTGATGGTTGATGGCGAAGGTTCTGTCAAGGTGGTTCCGTAGATTGCCTCTTCGGTCTGGCAGTCTCATCGCAATGACAACAAGTGTGTCACGTATGCCGGCTTCGCCGTCACACAGTGACCTACGAATTCTCCATTAGTGATATTCAGATGTAGGTCATGTGTGGCGCAGCCCACGTGACAAGAAAGAAAGTGTCACGTTGGAAACGTGACCTACATGTGTTTACTATTCTCTACTCACCATTCACCACTCGCCATTCTCTCTATTCACCCTCTCCCCAAATCGAGTATACTATTATCGCATGTCCTGAGGCCCTCACCACCGCTTCAACCAGGACATTTCCTATTCGTTAACTAAATAAGGAGGATCGTGAATGCCCGCGAAGGGATATATTGAGGTCAACGAGTTATACTGCAAGGCTTGCGAACTCTGTGTGACGGATTGCCCCTATGGCGTGTTGGCGCTGGATATGGAACGCCTGACATCCAAAGGCTACCACCCCGCTCACATGGTGCAACCCGAAGCCTGCACGGGGTGCGGCATCTGTGCGGTTGTCTGCCCGGACGCTGCCATCACCGTTTACCGGTATGAGAGACAGAAAGGGGAAGCCTGAGATGGCAAAACAACTAATCAAAGGTAACACCGCTGTCGCCGAAGCGGCCCTCAGGGCCGGACTGGAAGGATACTTCGGCTATCCCATCACCCCCCAAACTGAACTTCTGGAACACCTTTCCGCACGTATGCCCGAACTCGGCCGGCCTTTTGTCCAGGCCGAAAGCGAGCTGGGTGCGATCAATATGGTCTACGGCGCGGCCTGCACAGGCAAGCGCGTGATGACCTCCTCCTCCAGCCCGGGCGTCAGCCTGATGATGGAGGGGCTTTCCTACATCGCTGGTACTGAAGTCCCCATGGTGCTGGTGGATGTGGTGCGCGGCGGCCCCGGCCTTGGCAATATTGCCCCTGCCCAGGGCGACTATAACCAGATCGTCCACGGCGGCGGTCATGGCGATTATCACATGATCGTCCTGGCTCCGGCCAGTGTGCAGGAAGCGGTGGACCTGACCGCCCTGGCGTTTGACCTGGCGGAGAAATACCGCACGATCACCTGCATTATGATGGATGGCAGCATTGGCCAGATGATGGAACCGGCGGAACTACCCCCCATGCAGCCTCTCAGAACAGAAATTCCGGATTGGGCCGTGCGCGGTGCCAAAAACGGCGATAAAAGAGTACTCACCTCCATTAACCTCGACCCACCCGCCCAGGAAGTTATGAACCTGCGGCTGATGAAACGCTGGCAGGAAATTGAAGCGAACGAGGTCCGTTACAAGGGTTATTTCCTTGAGGATGCGGAGTACGTGGTGGTTGGATTCGGCACTGCCGGCCGGATTGCTCTTTCTGCGGTCCGTGCGGCTCGCGAGGAGGGGATCAAAATCGGCCTCCTGCGCCCGATCACTGTGGCACCGTTCCCGATTGATGTGCTGGATGAACTGACCGAAAAGGTGAAAGCTTTCCTGGTGGTCGAAATGAACGCCGGCCAGATGTTCGAAGATGTCCGGCTGGTCGTCCGCGGCCGCAAGCCGGTTGAATTCTTCGGCCGGATGGGCGGCGTGGTGCCCTTCCCGGATGAGGTCCTGACGGAGATCCACCGCCTGGTGGGAACGCCGCAGACCACGGAAGGCAGTCCCCGCGACCGCTGGCTGGCTCGTTTAGCGGAAACGATCGGATAAGGAGCGTAAAATGACACTTGCTGAAGTTCCAACCAGAATTGTTTATTCCCGGCCTGAAGTCCTCGACAAGCGCGTGACCCACTATTGCCCGGGCTGCACCCATGGTGTGGCGCACCGGCTGGTAGCGGAGGTGCTGGAGGAGATGGGCGAGGTGGAGAACGCCATTGGGGTCGCCTCGGTCGGTTGTTCGGTTTTTATCTACAATTACTTTAATATTGATTTTGTGGAAGCGGCCCATGGGCGCGCGCCTGCCATGGCCACCGGCATCAAGCGTTTGCTGCCGGACCGGACCGTCTTTACTTACCAGGGTGACGGTGACCTGGCCTCCATTGGCATGGGTGAGATCGTCGGCGCCGCCTCCCGCGGGGAAAAGATCACGGTGATCTTCCTGAACAACGCCAACTACGGTATGACGGGCGGCCAGATGGCCCCCACCACGCTGCCCGGACAGAAGACCACGTCCTCCCCTTACGGGAAGGATGCGGCCCGCTTCGGAAAGCCTTTCCGAATCGAAGACGCTTATTCCGGCTTTGACATGGGCTACCTTGCCCGAGGCGCCCTGGTCGGCGCAGCCAATATCAACCGGGCCAAAAAGATGATCCGGAAAGCCTTCGAAAAACATATGGACAATCAGGGTCTTTGCTATGTGGAACTGCTGTCACCCTGCCCCACGAACTGGAACCTGGCACCGTTGAAAGCCAAGGATTTCCTGCTGGAAGAGATGACGAAACACTTCCCCCTGGGCGAATTCAAAGGAGGAGATGCAAAATGACAGAAATGATATGCGCCGGCTTTGGCGGACAGGGCGTCCTGACTGCAGGAATGCTGCTGATCCATGCCGGAATGAAACAGGGAAACAACGTGATCTTCTATCCGTCCTATGGATCTGAAATGAGAGGCGGAACAGCCAACTGCGCCATCAAGATCAGCGAGAAGAAGATCGCCAGCCCGGTGATTCGCCAAGCGGACATCGTGTTCACCATGAACGCACCGGCCATCGACAAGTTCGAAAGCATCCTGAAGCCCGGCGGCCTTCTGCTGGTCAATTCCTCTCTGGTGGACGAAAATCGTACCTACCGGGACGATATCCGAGTGATCAAAGCGCCGGTGACGGACATCGCCGGCGAGCTGGGCAATCCCAGGGGCGCCAACATCGCCATGATCGGTGTATTGGCTGCGTCTACGGATCTGTTTGATCCGGAGTTCCTGCTGGCTCAGATCAATGACTACTTCGAGGCCAAAGGGAAAAAAGTCCCGGCCAATGAGGCTTGCTTCCGCAAAGGAATGGAGACGGCACAATGAACATCAAGAAACTACTGAAACCCAACAAGATCGCAGTGGTCGGCGCTTCGGAAAAGACCGGTTTCGGCTCCGACACCTGCAGAAATGTCATGAAATACATGTCTCCGGACAAGTACTATTTTGTAAGCGCCACCCGGGAATCGGTCTTCGGCGTGCCATGCTATAAGAGCATGGCAGATCTGCCGGAACAGGTGGACCTGATGGTGGTTTGCACCCCGAAGCCCACAGTGAACGGCATCCTGGAGGAAGGCGCCGCCGCAGGCGCCCGGGCTGCAGTGATCTTCGCCAGCGGCTACGGGGAAGTCGACGAGAAGGGCAAGGAAGACGAGAAGGAACTGATCGCTCTCTGCAGAAAGCTGGACATGCCTATCATGGGCCCCAATTGCGGCGGCTACATCAATACGGTAGATAAGGTCTTTCCGTTTGCGTTCGTATCCGAGGATCGGGACCGCACCGGCGGGATCGGTCTGGTGTCTCAGAGCGGACAGTTCGTCCTGTCCATGATGGACAGCCCTGTTCCCGGCTTCTCCTACGGGATCTCCTCTGGTAATTCCAAAGTGGTCACCATGGAGGATTATCTTGAATTTTTAGTGGAAGACCCCGACACCAGGGTCGTGGCGCTGTATCTGGAAGGCGTCAACGATCCCAAGCGGTTCATCGCAGCCCTGAAGCGGGCGGCGGAAATCAAGAAGCCCGTGGTGGTCCACAAAGTGGGACGTTCGGAAAAAGGGCAGCAGGTCGCCGCCTCCCACACCGGCAGCATGGCAGGCGCCGATCGGGTCTACGATGCGTTGTTCGACAAGTTTGGCGTCATCCGTGTAGACGACCTGCAGGAACTTATGTCCACGGCCCAGGCATTGGCCGTGCTGAAAAAACTGCCCAAGGGCAACGGCCTTACTTCGGCCAACCTCTCGGGCGGCGAGACAGGGATTTCGGCGGACATCGCTCATCTGAACGGACTGGAATATCCGGATTACGATCCGTCCACTGTGGAAAAACTCGCCGCAATGCTGCCCTCCTATGCCCACGTGAGCAATCCTCTGGATATGACTGCGACGCTAGCCTATAACGAGGAATCTTTGACAGAAGCCTACGGGACCATTATGAAGGATCCCAATGTGGATCTGATGCTGGTAGGCTTTACGCTTCTGGAAAACCTGGTGGATCCCTGTGTGGACTACATCGCCCACGCCGTGGAGCATCTGGCGAAAGAAGAGTGGTCTGTGCCGGTAATGATCCTGCCGTATATGGAAAACACCCGGAACGCGGCGTATGCCAAACGGCTGGAGGAACTGGGCGTGCCCATCCTGCCGCCGCCAGTCTATGCTTTTAAGATCGTAAAGAATATTTTAAAATTCGCAGCCTACGATGCGTCTCAAAAGGATCTGGACTTGTGCTTTCCCGAAAAGGGACGGCCTGCCAGAGAGGCGCTGACGGAGACCGCCAGCAAAAAGTTGATCCAGGATCGCATTCCCTGCGGCCGCTTCGGCGTGGCGTCCACCAGCCAGGAAGCCGGCAGTCTCTTCGATGCGCTGGGTATGGAGAAAGCAGTGGTCAAGGTGGAAAGCCCGGACATCCTGCATAAATCCGACGCCGGCTGTGTCAAGCTGAACATCCGCAGTGCAAAGGAAGCAGAGGAAGCCTTCGATGCGATTATGGTCAATGCAAAGGCTTATGACGCCAAGGCCAGGATCGAAGGGGTCCAGGT
>DPKV01000004.1 GCA_003542325.1 Anaerolineaceae bacterium | reverse complement strand
GAAGGCAGGTCAATTTTGTTTAAGGCAACAATAATCGGGACTCGAGCAGCTTTTGCATGGTTGGCAGCTTCTTTTGTCTGGGGCATGACGCCGTCATCAGCGGCAACGACCAGCACAACAATATCCGCGCCTTGCGCACCGCGTGCCCGCATGGAAGTGAAGGCAGCATGGCCGGGTGTGTCAAGGAACGTGATTTTCCGTCCGTTATGGTCCACCTGGTATGCGCCAATGTGCTGGGTAATCCCCCCCTCTTCTCCACCAGCCACATTTGTCTTGCGAATGGCATCCAGAAGGGTCGTCTTTCCATGGTCAACATGTCCAAGGATTGTAACAACCGGAGGACGAGGCGCCAGATCTTCCTCTGCTTCGTCAGCAATCAGCTTGCGCCACAGGGGAATCTCACCTTTCTCTTCCTGAATTTCTTCTGCAACCTGTTCCAATTCGGGTTCAAAACCGAGTTCGCTGGCAACGACAGCCGCAGTATCAAAATCCACCGTTTGGTTGATACTTGCCATCACACCATTCGCCATCAAAACCTTGATGACCTGGATCGGGCTGGCGTCCATCTTTTCTGCCAGGTCCCGTACACTGATACTATTTGGAAGGATTAATTTATTATTGTCGTTATCGCTCACACAACACCTCCGTGTCATTGGTCCCCTGCCGCAAGTCAGTTAATAATGACTTGTTTGGCTATCTTTGAATATTTAATTGCTGAGGAGCGATCAGACCCTAACTCATGTCGATTGTCCTTCTGCCCCAGAGGGGGGCAGACTTTCATCAGGAAGATTCTCCATCATATAATCCATCAGAGTCTGTTTTTCCTGATCCGTCAATTCAGTCCTCAGAGCATGGTCAAGGCTGCCGTTGATTCCGTGCAACCAGCAGGATCGTTTATCGTGCAAATAAGCACCGCGGCCGTGAGCTTTCCCTGTGAGGTCAATGACCACACCTTCCGGTCCTTTAACGATCCTGATCAAAGCACGTTTTCGCAAGACTTCCCTGCAACCCACACAGGTCCGCTGAGGAATGTGCTTGCTGCGACGTTTCGCCTTCTTGACCATTTAATCGCTTCTCATCGAGTCGCTACCACTGTTCCCATTCATCTGGTTCATCAAAGTTTGTGCGACGCTTCTTGCCTTTCTTTTTCTTCTTTCCGGCTTTGGGCTTTTCCTCATCCTCTTGTTCATCATCGACTTTAGCAGGTTCAGCCTTATAGTAGCCGTACTTCCTCGCGTCGTAAGAGAAGAGTTTATCAAATTCATCCTCTTCTTTCTTCTCTTCCGTCACTTCAGCTGTTTTCTGTTCTTTTGAAACGGGCATTTCTTTAATTTCTTCCGAAGCCTCTACGATGGGTTCAACTTCAGCCAGAGCTTCCTCGACAGAAACCTCGGCTTCTGCCTCAACCGGTTCTTCAATTGCTTTAGGCGCTTCAACTTCAGCTTCTGTCACCCCTTCCTCAGCGGCTTTGGCAGCAGCTTCCTCAGGTGTCACCCGCAGCACATCGGTTAGTTCAACGATTTCTTCAAAAATCTTTGGCCCAATCCCATTCAAGCCCAGTACCCTGTCAGGGTCCAGCCGCATTTGTAAAACGAGTTGGCCCAAAGTATCAATACCGGCTTCCTGTAAGATGTAGAGGACGTGCTCCTTGAGATCAACATCAAGGATATCGATCTCGAAGGTCAAATCCGGAACAGTTGCCAGAGCCTCGTCATATCGGCGTTTCTCTTCAACGTCCTCTTCACGTCGTTTCTTTTCGACACGTTTCTCCACCCGGTCCACAAAAGCTGCCATGAAATCATAATCTTCAGGCGGCAATGGGCGTCCCTCGGCCTTCTTTTCCAGAAGGACGAGTATTTTTTCCATTGCTTCGGTCTCCCGGGTCGCCATTTCGGCGTATTCGGAATTTTCCTGCAGTTTTCGCAACGACTCGGCTGCGCCTTCTGCCAAGCTCTTGATATCAATCCGCCAACCGGTCAACTTGGCTGCCAAACGGGCATTCTGCCCATCCCGGCCAATGGCCAGAGAGAGCTGGTCTTCGGGGACAACCACAGTCGCTGTCCTGCCTTCTTCACCCGTTTCCGCGAGATAAACGCCAAGTACCCGGGCGGGACTGATCGCTTTGGAAATGAAAGCGGCGGTATCATTACTCCACTCGATCACGTCGATCTTTTCATCATTCAATTCCCGGACGATGGTTTGGATGCGCACACCGCGTACCCCAACACAAGCCCCAACCGGATCAATGCCTTGCTGAGTGGCTGACACAGCTACTTTCGCACGCTGACCGGGTTCACGGGCAATCGAACGAATCTCAACCACGCCTTGATAAATTTCCGGGACTTCATTCTCCAGCAATCGACGGAGGAAATTTCGATGGGCTCTTGAGAGGAAGATCTGTGGGCCGCGGTTGGTTTCTTTCACGTCATAAATCAACGCCCGGATTCGATCATGCACCCGAAGCCTTTCACGGGGGATCATATCCTTGCGAAGCATCAATCCCTCAGCTTTTTTATCAAGGCCGATCGTTGCGCCGCGCCCGGAAACCGATTGCACGATTCCGCTGACAATCTCACCTGCCTGCTTTTCAAAGTAGTCGAACTGAATCTCGCGCTCTGCCTCCCGGATCCGCTGTTGGATGACCTGGCGCGCTGTTTGAGCAGCCACCCGCCCAAAATCAGCCGGCGTGGATTCCACCACAACCATATCTCCGAGTTCTGCAGCCGGTTCGACCTTCTTCGCTTCACTTAACAGGACTTCAGTCCGGTCATCCTGGACATCTTCCACGACTTCTTTTTCGACGAAGATTTCGACGTCACCGGTCTCCATATCGACTTTTGCTTCCACAAGCTGAGCATTCGAGGCGTTTACAGCTCTGCGATAGGCAGAGACCATAGCAGATTCAAGCGCTTCAAGGATCACATCCTTGGAAAGCTGTCGATCCTCAACGACCTCATTGAATGCCAGTGCGAATTCACTTTTCATGGTTCCACTTACTCCCTAATATTTCTTGCATGATACACAGAAAAGTGGGGGGCACCCACTTTTCGACGTAAGGGTATGAAAGATAAACAATTGCTTATCCACTCACCCGTGATTTTAGCACAAATTAAATGAAGGTGCAAGGGATTTTTCTTCTTTTCCTTCCTGTGACGTGTCAGTCCAAATGGTCGTTGAACACTTTTTTGGTTGGTTAAGCGTATCAAATCTACTATAATATGCATAGTATTTAACATAATTCAAATAAGGATGTAAAAATGAAAAAGGATTTCCTCTGGTGGCGTGACGGTATCATCTATCAAATCTACCCCCGTTCTTTTGCTGATTCGAATAACGATGGCATCGGTGACCTGCTGGGAATCACCGGCAAATTGGACTATTTACAGGACCTGGGAGTAGACGCCATCTGGCTTTCACCGATTTATCCCTCGCCGGACGTTGATTTTGGCTACGATGTGGCAGACTATACTGACATCAACCCTAAATTCGGGACGATGCAGGATTTTGAACAATTGGTCAGGGAAGCAAAAAAGAGGCATATTCACATCATCCTCGACCTGGTTCTCAACCACACCTCTGACCAGCACCCGTGGTTTGTGGAATCCAGGAAATCCAAAGATAATCCCTATCACGATTGGTATCTTTGGCACGATCCCAAACCGGATGGCAGTGAGCCGAATAATTGGGCTGCGGTCTTTGGCGGCTCCGGCTGGGAATTCGATCCTGATCTGGGCCAATACTATTACCACATGTTCTATCCTGCCCAGCCTGATTTGAACTGGCGAAACCCTGCTGTACGCCAGGCGATGCTGGATATCTTCCGCTTCTGGCTCAAGAAAGG
>DPKV01000068.1:3494-7537 GCA_003542325.1 Anaerolineaceae bacterium | reverse complement strand
GCTTTCTCCCATTCCGCTTCCGTCGGCAGCCGCCCGCCCGCCCATTCGCAATAGGCCTGAGCGCCATACCAGGTCACCTCCACCACCGGATGATCTTCATGCCCGCTGTCCGCTGTCCACTCCCCTCCACTTTCATGAATATTCGCATATGTGCTGCTCGCGTCCAGCCAGGTTACGCCACCTTTTGTCTGGTTGCCCATCTCATTCAGGAACGCTGCGTATTGTTCATTCGTCACCTCGTACTTGTAGATCCAATACGCATCCAGATAGACCGTGTGCTCAGGATCCTCATCACTGTCCCCATCCTTGCTGCCCATCAGGAATTCCCCTGCCGGCACATACACCATCTCCGCTCCATCCACCTCATTGATTGAGACAACAGGTTCTTCTCTGTTGATCAGGCAGCCCCCCAGTGAATTCCCGGTAAGCGTACATTTCCAGGAAATCGGCATGAGCCAGATAAATAAACCAATAGCACAGATTATCACTCCAACTCCTCCCCAAGGCGCCCAGTTCGGCAGCGCCCGCTTGTCCTTTGGCGCAGCCTCCATTTCTTCGACAGGTGTCGCATCGAGCGCATCCCGGGTAATGCTTTCGCTGGGCTGGGATACCCACTCTTGAGAAGCAGGCTCAGGTACTACAGGAGCAGTAATTTTTTCTACTTGCTCGATCTCTGATGCGGATCCCGCTGGTTTTCCGGAATCCCTTTCCTCAGTGGCTTCATCTGCAATGGCGCCGATTGTCTCAACCTTTTCCTTCAGAGGCGACTTGCTTCCCCTTGCAGTTAAACCATGCAGCGCTTTCCTCAGGGCTTCCATATCCTCATACCGATCCTGCGGGTCCCGCGCCAGGGCCTTATAGAGCACCTTCTCCACTTCCTCCGGGATCTCTGGCACCAGGTCACTCGGCCGGGGCAGCGGCTCGGACATGACCTTCAACGCCACGGCCAGGGGCGTCTCCGCGGAATAGGGTTTGCGGCCGGTCAGCAGTTCAAAGAGCACCACGCCCAGCGCATACTGGTCGCTGGCGGCGGTAGCCTTACCCTGCCACTGCTCCGGCGCCATGTACTCCGGGGTGCCCACACCCATACCGGTGGCGGTGAGCTGGGTGGTGGCCTCTTCCAGGATCTGGGCAATGCCAAAATCGGAAAGCATCAGCGCGCCGTCCTCGGTGGTGAGGATGTTGCTGGGTTTCACATCGCGGTGGATGACGCCGCGCTGGTGGGCGTAGCCGAGCGCGCTGGCGATGGGAATCACGTACCCAAGGGCGTCCCGAACGGGCACCGGCTTGCCAATCCGCTCCTTGAGGGTGCCGCCCGGCAGGTAGGCCATCACGAGAAAAGGCGCGCCCTGATATTCGCCGTAGTCGTGAACAGGAACAATATTAGGGTGAATAAATTTCGCCAACGCCTTGGCTTCCCGCTCAAAACGCTTAAGGATCCGTTCCAGTTGCTCCGGTGGGATAGACTCCTTTCGGACGACCTTGATGGCGACATCCCTTTCCAGGCGGGTATCATAGGCTTTGTAGACCGTGGCCATCCCACCCTGGCCCAGTTTGGCAATCAATTGATAGTGTTCGAATTGTTGTCCGCTGTAGTCCATATCCCTTACAACTTTCTATTTTTGTGTGTCATCTTTATCGGTTGAGAACTGTTCCTGGTAATGCTTCCACTCGCCTTTGCGCCGGGCAATCAGGACGGAGATATTATCAGGGCCGCCGCTGGTATTGGCAAATTCGACCAGTTTTAGGGCCGCCTTTTGCGGGGCATACTCCAGTGCAGTCAGGCGGATCAGGTGATCCGGCACGGTGCCCCACAGACCGTCTGAGCAGAGCAGAACCAGAGAACCGGGCGGGAAGGGTGCCTGGGTGATAAATGGTTTGACGGTCTCCTGCGGGCGGTGGGCGGCCAGGGACATGGTGAGGATATTCTTGCGGATGTAATTCTGCGCCTCAACCGGGTTCAGGACCCCTTTACGTTCCAGTTCGGCTACCTCACTGTGGTCGTGACTCACCAATTTGATCCGTTCCTGGTCGATGAGATAGACCCGCGAATCGCCAACATTGGCAACGGTGAGCTGCTGGTTCGCTTCGTCGATGACTGCGCAAGCGATTGTGCTGCCCATCTTGGCCAGTTCTTCCGAGGTCTGTGATTTCCTAATGATCGCCCGGTGGGCGGCCAGGATCGCCCGGTGCAGGGTTTCTGTAAGTGGTTTCCGCTTTGATCTAAGACGGTAGGCGCGGGTCAGGGTCCGGATCACGATCCGGCTGGCTTCCCGGCCGCCGTTGAACCCGCCCATGCCATCCGCCACGATCAAAAGAGGCGCTTTCGTTGAGCTGCCAATAATCTTTAACGCATCCTGGTTCTTCTTACCCTTCCGTTTGACGCCGACATCCAGTCCTTTACCAAATTCAAGCATTTTTACCTCAATTCCTCTTCGTGATTGGGGTTACCCCTCGCGGGTTGCATCGTCGACTTCGCCGAGATTGGGCAATTGCCACTCATCTTTGGTCACATCTTCCGATTGGGATTCGGCATCTGGTTGATTGGGTCCTTCGTAGCGGAGTTTGGTCCGCCGGCCCAGGCTGATCTCGTCACCGGTGTGCAGCGGCGATTCGCCGGTAACTTTTCGGTCATTGATATAAGTGCCATAAGTGGGAGGCTGCCGGGTGCCGTCGCTGAGCGTTTTCATGATCTCGCTGAGGACGATTTGGCCATTCTTATCCAAAATTTGAGCATGCTGACGGGAAACGGCGCTGTCTTTAGGCAGGGCGATATCATTATTGATGCTCCGCCCAATCATCGTGGGTGACTTGGTCAGTTGGAATTCCTTGCCATTCAGCAGTGGGTCGTCGCTGGCCAGGATGGTCAGCCTGCCCATTTCACTCACTGGGAGAGTAAAACCATCCAGCGTTGCGCCTTCATCAAACAGGGATTCTTTGGCTGACTTTTGGCTTTTCTCCGGTTTCTTCTTCTTTGAAAAGAAAACGATCAGAACCACAGCCACAATCAGGGCGATTAAGACGCTCCCGGCAATGATCAACTGGCTCCGGGTCATTTCCAGGTTGCCCAGACAGACCGATCCGTCCGGGCAGGACTTTGGCGTTGTTGTTGCGGTTTCCACTTCTTCAGTCTCTGTTTGATCTGGGACAGCGATTTCCTCGCCGGTCAGGTTCATCTGCATGGTCGTTTCCGAGATGGTGTCGCCCTGGCTGTTGAGGGCGAGAATGGTCATTTCAACCACCTGACCATCATATTGACTGAAGTCGATATCGTACTCATACGGTGGTTGGCCGACCTTGCCGCCAACGCCGATGGAAACGCCATTGATCTGGAAGGTCAGGGCGTCAATCGGGATGCCCCGTTCAACGAGGCTGAGTTTGATGGTGTTCACGCCCGGCTCTAAGACCTGGCCCANNTCAATCGGGATGCCCCGTTCAGACAAGCTCAGCTTGATGGTGTTCACGCCGGGTTCCAGTACCTGACCTTCTTCCGGGTAGGCAATTGAAACAACCGGGGGCAGGCCAGGCAGGGTGAAGGATTTTTCCACGGTGTTTTCATCAAAGGCTACTGTCAATTGGTGATCCCCTGGCGTATTTTGGGAGATATAGGTGAGCTTGTATTGGGAGGAAAGACGGTTGGCCAGTTGTTCGAATAATTGCGGCAGATCGGTATTGACCGTACTCTGGGTGAAGATTCCACCGGTTTGGTCCGCGATCTCACCCAGGCTCTCCCGGTCAATATCCGTACCGATCCCAATTGAGTAGATTGGGATATTGAAATCCTGTCCGTTCGCCAGGGCGATGATATCCTCGACGGTATAGGTAGAGCAGGTATCCGAGCCATTGTTGGTGTCCCAGCCATCGCTCAGGACGACGACCGCCTGACGGCCGGCAGGAAGCTCACTGGCAACCTGGGCCGCAGCAAAGGTCGCGTCAAACAGACAGGTGCCGCCGCCGGCATAGATTTCAGCATTCTCAAAAGAATCACGGGCCTGGTTTAGGTCTTCGGTCAGGGAGACGATCTCGTTGATCTCTGAATTGAA
>DPKV01000068.1:0-3489 GCA_003542325.1 Anaerolineaceae bacterium | reverse complement strand
GATTGCAGGCGCTGCCCCTGCATGCTGCCGCTGATGTCCATGACCAGGATCACGCTGATCGGCAGGTCCCGCATCACCTCAACCGAATCCAATTCAACAAGGACAGAATCCTCCTCCACCTGGAAATCCCGTTCTGAAAGATCGGTGATGGGTTGCTGCTGTTCATCCAATGCTGAAAGCAGGATGTCAACGGTATAGGTATCACCATCCTCATTAACCGTACTTTCGATATGGTGAATGATCAAATTTTCCGATGACGCTGCAACGGCGGACCCAGATGTGAGTGTTATTGCCATCACCAGCATAAGACCGATAAAAATTCGATTGA
This sequence comes from Anaerolineaceae bacterium, assembly GCA_003542325.1. GTDB lineage: Bacteria > Chloroflexota > Anaerolineae > Anaerolineales > Anaerolineaceae > Brevifilum. The sequence continues at coordinate 3,161 of DPKV01000068.1, read as the reverse complement.
CACGCTTCATCTTTCCTCCTCAATAAGAAAAATGGTTATAATGGTAAAGGAATTAATCACTATGACCTATTTCATTCATCTCGACACTGAAGTCACTGACCTGACTGCCCTAAAGATTCGGGTGACAACGGAAGGCCTTTATGACCAGGCGGACCGGGTGTATGCGCTTGCTGCCAATATGTCCTGGGACGGGAGTTCAAGAGATGAATTCCTCAACCAGCTTTATCAATGTACTTCCAAACTCAAAACCCTTTCAAACGAACTGCATCTGCTGGGGTTTAACCTCTCCCGGGAAACCGAAGCATGGGTGTTTAATAGTTCCGGTTTCTCACGGTAGTCCAACATCTCATTTATCAGAATATTTAAGTCGTACGCCTTTTTCCAGGCTCCCAAAACAAACCTCATCGCCCGGATGGAGGACGACCGATTCGCCCTGCTTCAGACGGATCTCATTAATAAAGGTTCCATTATGGCTGTCCAGATCCTTGATCACGTAATGATAGGAAACATGGGTGATGGCGGCATGGCGCCTGGAAACGACCATTCCCTGATCCAGGGGGGTCAGGTCAATATCCACAAACACTTTCGGGGTCAAACGACCGATCAGCGTATTTTCCCTGAGGCGCATTCTCAGGCCATTGGCCCCTTCCAGAAAAGCTCTGGAGTGGGGATCTTCCTTTTCCTGGGTGAGGTAAAGGAGACTGCCGTTCAGGATATAGGATTGCTGCAAGGTTTTCGAATCCGGCAGTCGCTGCAACGCTTTGCCATCCGGAATTTTCAACTCATAATACGTATCCCGATCCTTCGGCAATTTCAACGCCAGTGCGATGACATTTGCCAATTGGTGGGTTGGGACATAATCCGGCAGGACAAGGTCCCGCTTTTGGTCATTCTTGAAGATCACAGTGCAAACAACTTCGCCCATGGTTATATCCTTTGAAGACTCAAACGATCGAATCCGGTGTGATCAGCGGTGATTGGATGAACTCAGTTTTGCCTTTAGATACATAAAAACCACGGCCCGGAAGCCATTTCAGGGACTTCTTTTGCTGAAGGCTGATTGGGGCATTGAACCACTGCATATCGCTGTCATCCGTGGAGTAGAAAATCCCTGCCTGGCTTTGCTGGAATAGTTTTAGAAAGGAAGAGTTGTAGGTTTGGGGAGATTTCAAATTGCCATACAGGTCGGCGATGACGATCATAAAGTTGTCATGGCTCATGATGTTCAACTGGTCGCCTAATTGATTAAGCGCGTTGATGAGGGCGTTATTTCCACAGGAGAAGGCGATTCCAAGATCGTCCATCAAAAGAACATGCATGACATCGGTCTCGTTACTGACGGTCTCAGCAAATTGGTTCAGGGTTTCGATGATGGCATCATGGCCCAAAACCAGATTCCGGTGTGCATTGCTTCCAATTTGAGACAGCAGTCCCCGCTTGAACGGCATCAGGGTCAGGCTGCATTTATTTGGGAAGCCATTTTCAAGGAAATAGACCATCGAAAGCAGGGAGGTTGATTTCCCGCTTTGGCGGCCACCCAGGACCGTCCAGAAGGGGCCCTCTTTTCGGAGATCGACATAAACGGGGGATAACCGTTGATAATCCACCCCAATCGGGATCGAAACCCCGGAAAGCTGTTTGGGAAGCCTGTCAACGGTCCGCTCAAAGCCCGTAAGCGTTAACACATCTGCCATGGCATCAATCGATTTGGGAAGCTCGCCTGACCAGGCAGCCCGCATTTCCGCGGCAAGGGCGCCCAGCAGCCGCGGCAGCTGGACGATGGCCTGATCCTTGTCCCAGCGAATATTATTACCGTCGGGCTTTTCCCTGGGGAAGGATCCTGATAACGCCGGATCGGGGATGGCCACCTGACATTCCGCCACCTCACCTTCTTGGGCCAGGTAACCCCGGCCCTGGGTCCGCAATGTCAGGGATGGCATGCGTTGTCCCAGAACATCCAGATACTCCTGGGAGTCGGTTAATTGGAGGACGATCCGGTTTGAAATATTCCCACTGAGCTGCCGAGGCAATTCAGACACCCGGTTGGCGGTGATGATCAGATGGATCCCCACTGAGCCCCCTGAACGGATGAACCGTCCCAATTCATGGGCCTGGTCTGGGTTCTGACTGTACAGATCGGCGATATTATTCACGATCACATAAATTTCAGGGTTTCCCGCCGTCTGCCAATCGCTGTCTGATCGTTCCCGCATGGTTTCCTGCAGGAAGAATAATAGCCGGTTCATCCTTTCTTCTTCGTGAATCCGGATGATCGCGCCGCTATGGGGAAATTGCGAAATGACCGCAAGCTGGCCTGCGCCAAACTCCAGGATATAGAGGTTCAATTCAGCGGGAGTATGGGTCAGACAAAGAGACGTCGCCAGGCTCTGCACGACCAGGTCTTTGCCGCTGCCCGGCATGCCAACGATCCAGAGGTGACCGCCTGAGCCGGTGAAATTCAAGTTGAAGGAGGGCTGGACACACCGTGATGGAATGTCCATGAAGCCCAAAGGAGCAGTATTCCTTTCACCATTGTGGTAGTCCCACTCCTGACCGTTGAACAGGCGATAGGTCTCCTGACGATGGAGCAGGGTCGAGAGCGGAATGGCCGGTTTCAGAGGCTCGGTATAGATTGGATTCGCTTTGGGAATGTTCAATGTGTACGCGGCTTCGTTGATCGTCGCCATCAATAATTCAAGTTCCGTTTGGACCTCACTGCCATCTTTGGCCTGTTTGCGAGGATCAAAGCGCAGGAGTTCCTTCCGATCACCGTCCGGGCCAAAGGTGGAAATGAGCAATTCAGAAATTTCAGAATCCCCCTGATCGCCGGTGTTGGCTGGCAGACCCGCGAATGCGCCCTGGATGGTAGTAACCTCGCTCTTGACCTTGACGTATCCCCGGCCTCTCCCTGGCGGCACAGGCAGGCGGCGTTCAATAAAGTTCATCTCATCCTGGCGGTTCACTTTCAGAAGGATATACCAGCTCACATTGGCTTTAAGCGTGTCCACTGCGCTGTTGACTTCCTGGTTGGCCAGGAAAAAGTAAATGCCAAAAGCCCGACCCTGACGGCCAAGCTCCTTGAGACGTTCCACCAGGTTGGGCAAAATCTTAATGCCCTCGGCGAATTCATCGATCATCACGACCAGGTGCGGAATGGTTTG
>DPKV01000234.1:2043-8863 GCA_003542325.1 Anaerolineaceae bacterium | reverse complement strand
ACTTCGATTTCCCATTTAGGTTTGCAGGCAGAAAGACTCAGTGAAAGTAATAAAAAAGCAATCAGTGTAAACAGATTTAGTTTTTTCATGTGTTAATGTGATTCGATTTCGATGATGTCAACGGGCCAGGCGCTGCGGCCACGGTCAGGCAGGACAAGGGTGACCTTGTCATAAATCATGGCAATGACGGCATTCGCAATTTCTTCTCCTGAGAGGGTGATGGTTTGTCCAGAGGCGTCAGTAATGGTCACTTCTTCCGGATGACTGTTATGCAAAAGTGAGAAGAGGGGGGCTCCCTGGACCCAGTTGGCAACGAAAGCATGGCTGACATTGCCGTTATCATCCGCCAACATGACATCTGTGCCTTCGATGGTGACCCGCATCGTGTCACCAAGCAACAGGCGGCCAATGGAGGTGGTTTCGCCGTCAATCGTCAACGGTCGTTCAGTGCCAACGACAATGATCTTGACGATGCCTTTCAACCACGACGAGGCATGCACCTGTTCGCTTGCAAACCGGATGCCATCCACGTAAGGCACCAGCATCGCTGTCTCGTCGATATACTGGGCTTCAACCGTTGCGGAACCGCCATCATTGGTTATGAAAGTAATGGATTCGAAATCCTCAACACCCTGGTCAGCTAATAGCTTAAGCACGGTGATATGAGTCCCGACGTTATCCCGATCCGGTATGACGGCATTGATTTTCAGATATGACGGGTCCGGAACATCCCCCGTGAAATCCACGACTTCTGAGAAGGGTACGTCCGCAAATTCCACTGAACCGTGATCGTCATGGCAGGTGTCGCAGGAATGGAATTCCTCGGTCGTGTGGCATTCGGCGCATTCATTCATCTGGAGTCCTTCTTCCCAGAGTGTCCCCAGGCCATATTCACTGAGCAAAGCTACCGGCATGGGTTTTGTCGCGAGGATGATTAGGACCAGGACGGCTGTCAGCAACAAAACGCCAATCAGCCAGAATATCCAGTGACGGTTCTTCTTCTCTTCCATTTATGAAATACCTCCAAAGTTGATGATGATGCAAGCAGAAGCAATGATTGCCGCAAGAATATTAAATATGAGGTCAAGCTGTGAGGGTTTTGTCCTGCTCCGAAAGGTTCTTTCCGGATACTGGTCAAAGCCGCGGCCTTCCATGCTGAAAACAAGCGAGTCGGCCCGCTGGAGCGCGCTGATCAACAGCGGTGTCAGGAATTGCGTAGTCAGGAGGATCACTTTTTTGGGACCGCCCTGGTCATAACGAACACCACGGGTCAATTGAGCTTTGTAGATGGTTTGGCCTTCGTCTTCCAGAATAGGTCCAAGGCGTAAGGCAGTGACCAGCATAAAGCCGTAGCGATAGGGTAAACCGAGTTTCATCAGTGCATACGCAAGGTCGCTGGGTTCGGTGGTCAGGATGAACAGGTAGCTGAGAAATACAATGGTCATAAACCTCCCGCTGAATCGTAATCCTGTCATCAAACCGCCGCTGGTGATTTGCATGAGGGAGAGTCCAGGGTTCAGCAGGATATCCCCTGTTTTGTTAAAGAGCAGGTAGAGCAGGAATAACACGAATCCTGTGAGGTTTACCAGACGAAAACCCCTTACATGCCAAATCCGGGGGTAAATCCTGAGTAATGCAATTAGACAGGTGCAGGTCAGGAAAAGGATGATCCAACTATTTGTCAGGACGAGTAAAAGGATTGTGCCCAGGATCAACCAAACGAGTTTGGTCAGCGGATACAACCTGTGCAGAAGCGATTTACCGGAGAAGTAGGCCAGTTTACGCATAGACTGCCGCCTCACTTTTTACTGGCAGGAATGCTTCCATCCCAAGCGTTTCCATTTGGATGAAGGCGTCCTCGACTGGCGCATCAACAACCAACCGACCCTTATCTAAGACCACAACCCGACTGCAATATTTTCGTGTTAATTCAGGGTGATGATTAATCAGCAGGACGGTATTTCCTTTTGCGGCATATTCCACGAGGGTCGCCATCCACAGGTTGGCGTTCTCCATATCCTGTCCAATCAGGAGCTCATCAATCAACAGCAAGCCTGGATGATGCAGGATGACCGAAATGAGGTTCAGACGACGCTTCTCGCCGTAACTCAACCGATTTGGGTGAACGGATCGGTTTTCAGCCAACCCCAATTGGTCGAGCCAGGTCCCTGCTTCTTCCGCCAGCTCCGGGGAAAGCAATTTCAGGTTCCGGGCTGTAAAAACTGTCTCGTCCCAAACGGATTGCGTGAACAGCATATGGTCCGGGTTCTGGAAGATAAATCCTGTCTGCGGCACAAGGGTGGAAGTTTTGGTCTTAACTGTATCGATTCCAAAAAGCGTAAGGCTGCCTTTTATTGAAGGGATCAGGCCCATAATGGCATGCAGCAAGGTTGTTTTCCCGCTGCCATTTGATCCCATCAGGCTGATAAACTCACCGGGGAACAGATTAAGGTTGATGTCTGAAAGGATCGATTTACCCTGGCGTTCAAAGTTGAGATGTGCCAGATGGACAACCGGCTCAACTTGTCTTGGCGTGGAAACAAGGTCACGAATCGGGCGGCATGGTTCCGGATGGGTTTCAAGGTAACCGGCATAATTCATGTCCGGCAAGAGCCGGCCGCACTCCATGATGATCCACTGCGGATCAAAGGATAGCAGTTGGGTCAGCTTGTGTTCAATGATGATGACCGTCATTTCCCGGGTTTTGAGCATGTGGTGTAATGCCGCAAACACATTTTGAGTGGCGACAGGGTCGAGATTGGAGGTCGGTTCGTCCAGAATCAACACATCCGGTGATAGCGCCAGCATGGACGCAATGGCAACCTTCTGTTTCTCCCCACCGGATAGGGCAGCCAATGGCCGGTCGATTAAATCCAGCCCATTGACAACACCCAGGGCCTCTTTGATTTGGCGGTCAATCTCTTGAGGGTTGACACAGCGATTTTCAAGTCCAAAAGCAATCTCATCCTGCACGGTCAGTGTACAGAATTGGTCTTCCGGATTTTGTTGAACGTAGGCTACCCGTTCACTGGCGGCGTAAAGCGGTGCCTGATCCATCCGGGTCCCATTTACCACGATTTCACCTGAATAATCCGGGGTTTCGTCCTGGAAGAGGAAACCTGCTAAAGCCTTCCCAAGGGTGGATTTTCCACAGCCGGATTTCCCCGTGATCACCACAAAAGAACCTTGCTCAATCTCAAGGTTAATATCCCCTAACGCAGGTTTTTCTGCGCCGGGATAGGTATAGGAGAAATGACGGATGCTCAGGAAAGCCATGGATTAATGAATTTCTATTTCGGTGATTGGAAAGAGGAGGACATCGCCAGACATCTCAGCCAGGGCGTAGGAGATGCTGTCTGTTCCGATTACAGTGAATATCCGAATGTCATCATTTCCATCGAGTTCAGACCAGGGCAGAGACAGCTCTACGTCGTGATTGTAGAAGAATATTTCTGAGGGATAAGTACCGTTCAGATTGAATTGAAGGACCTTCCAAACGGACACCCCTTGCAATTTTTGATAACCATCTGGAAGACCGACCTGTGTGCTGTCCATATCTGAAATCCAGGCATTGGGATCAAATTCAAAGGCCGTGCCCGTGGAATCGAGGATCGTCAGGCTCTCAGAGGTGATCACGGAAAGCAGGGTCACATTCCTGACCCAGGCTTTACTGCTCTCCGGGCCTACGATATCCATGGAAGCATGCTTTCCTGTTCCATTTTGGACGATCAGGATATTATCGTTGGTCCCCAATTCGTCGTATCCGATCAGGAAAGCATAGCCATCAGAAGCTTGAATCAACAGCGTATCCGCTGAATCGGATGGGTCAGCGTAAGCGATGATGTCTTTCACCGGGTAACCGGAATACTCCGTCACGACGCCCTTATACGCCATCTGACGGGTAACCTTTTTCAGACCAAACGCATTGGTTGGGAATGCATAAGGATTGCTTACATCGCCGCTGATTTCTATCAGGGACGGTCCCATGAGTGTGCTTCGCAAATAGACGGTCAATAAGGCTGCGATGACGAAAACAGCCAGCAGAATATACCAGCCGATTTTGCGGCTTTTTTTGGTTTGCACCATCACCCGAACGGCACCTGCTTTGACCAGTGCATTGATCACCAAATAAGGGACGAGTCCGGAGAAAACAACACCGGAGACAAACGCTGCCAGGAACAGGATCAGGATTGCGCTGGCTGCCACAATATTTTCCGGTAAGGTAGCAAAGATTTGGAAAACCAGGATATTGGAGCCACTGGCCAGACCCCCTGCAACCAGATAGGGAAGGAGTGATTTCTTGTTTTTGAAAATAAGGAAACCAAAGTCAACCAGCAGCCCGGCAACGAGATCAACCAGCAAGACGATCACGCCATGAGAGTTGCCGCTCATCAGTTCAACAGCGCCTTTCAGCGCACCGATGACAACGCCTGTTCCAGGTTTACCTGTAATGGCGATTGCCAGGACGATCCAGACAACATGCAGGCCGGCAGCCCACTGCGTTGCCCCAGGGAAGCCCAGGAACGCTTCCACGGCATCTCCCAGCGTGTTGATGTATGTACTGGCAACGCCGCCTAATGCGGCTAATACAGCCATGATTAATAGGTCCCGGGTTGAAAAATAGAAACGCTGCTTTGTTGAGTTCTCTTCAGACACTAAAAACACTCCTTCTCAGATGGAAAGGAGCGCTTTGAGCCCGCGAAGGAATAATCTGCTTACGCGGAAAAACGATCCATCTCCTTTCCAAATACGGGAGGCAAGGCTGTTTCCATCCTTACCCTATCGGCCGGGACACCATGGCTGAACTTTAGGTGTCAGAGCTCGAAGATGCGATTCGTAATATTCTGGTTCTATTTTAACATAAGTTTATGGGGAAAATAGTGCCTTTCTTCATGAAATGAGCAGTGGTTTTGCGTAACTCACACCTGATTTCATTTTTTAGCTACTCAACCTGAACATCCTGACCGAAAGCAACAATGACTTGATTTACGTAATTTTCCTTTTCAGCGTTGCCGCATTGAAACCATTTATCATTTCTCATTGGGAAAGTGCGGGTTAGGTGCGTTGCAATGCAGGCAGTTCGCCCGATGCGCGCACAATAATTCACCACATTCCTGGCAGGTCCAATAGATCGCCGCTTCTTCTTTAAACGCCATAATGCCCATATTCTCGATCTTTATAAAATTCTCCATCAGGCTTTCCCCATATTTTGTGCGATAACGTTTATCAAGGTCCTTCAACCGCCTGCATGGATACTTTTCACATGCAATGCATAATAAAGTCGGGTCTCCATTTTTCTCGGGACAATGGATGATGCTGCAATCTTCACAATGATAGGGTTTATATCCGACTTCATTGCAACCTGCACAGATTGCAAATTAGGCCACAGGGTGAAATTATTAATGGTTCCACGGTATCTCCTGTTATCATGACCGACGGGCGGCTATCCGATTCCAGTTTATCAAGACTGTATGACAAACCATGACATACAGTCGTTTTCTTCTTCCGATCATCCTTCACCAGGTCGTGTTTAAAGCGAGAGAGGGCAGTTCATTTGAACAACCCTCTCTGTGGACTTGTGGCCGATAGAGAGACCTACTTGGGAGATGTACTGATAATGAGCCACAATTGGTTAGCGCGAGGTGGTCAGTTTTACGAGTTTGCCTTTCTTGTCAAAAGTCATCCGGGCGAAATGGTGGTGGGTCTTTTGTTCCTGGGTATCAACTGATTTTTCCAGGGTCACATAATACCGGCCATTTTCAGGTGATTTACTGCCATCGCTGAAGGTTTTAACCCCCGCAGTATTGACCTTCATCTGAGCGTTGTGCAAACCAGGCAGGTATTCTTCCACAACCTTTTTTACCGTTTTTGCAACGGCTTTGGGCATCTGGACATCCTCCCCGGTTGGGGTCAGCTCAGAGTCGCTGATGGTCTTGACCGCCGGGTGTGCCTTTGCTCTGAAGAGCGGCTTCGGCGTGGCATGGAGACCGTCATAAATGGCGAGGGGGTCGCCAAAGAGGACAAAGGAGAGCAGGGTCTTCTGGTCTTCACCATCGAGGAAACCTTGTACCCGGGTCATTTCCTGGGCAAGGGTCAATTTGGCCCGCATAAGGGCATAACCCACCGTGTCACCATCCAGAAGCTGCTTCCAGAACAGTTCGCCCAGGTAATCTGCTGCGACTAATGGCAGGGTGACTGCACCGTAGGCGATACAGGTGGAGCCAACAAAGGCATCCGTGCCTGAGTCCAGGAACTTTAAGGACATCGCATCGTCATGCTCCTTTTCCAGGATGTTCGCCCCGTAACAGGCTTCTGAGTATACCAATCCGGGTGAGGGGACTTTTCCACTGAAAAGACTGGGGCTGAGCGCAATCGGGTAATCGGGGCCGGTTGACTCGGAGGAAAAGTCCTTCTGTCCATACCAATCAGGTCCGTCCTGGACGCCGTGAAGGTTGAAATAACCCAAAGATGGACTCTGGCTGGATAGGACAACATTACCCGAATTGCTCGGTGGTGAAAGCTGCAGGTCTTTTGCTTTGCCAATGGTGGAATACACGCCTGCCGAGGCTTCCTTCCAGACTTCGGCGGAATAACCCAGGCTTTGTTTCCTGGTTGAGACAGTTCCCATGCCGGTCAGCCATTGTCTGATGCGAGCGAAAAATACGCTCAACGTGACACCGGGGTTGAAACCTTTCTTCGTGCGTTGTTCATACTTATAGATCAAATTCCGGATCTGGAAAAGCAGGAGTCCGGCATCTGAACCGGTTTCACCCGGCAAACGTCCTACAGGCCATTGCGGGATGAAGTAGTTCTCATCAAC
>DPKV01000234.1:1153-2009 GCA_003542325.1 Anaerolineaceae bacterium | reverse complement strand
GCCGCCGACGATCAGCAACGCACCGATCATCTCGCCTTGTTTTCCGAGCGCTTCATCCAATTCCGCCAGGCTGAGTTTGACCTTCCAGGCATCTGTCGCCAGGGTCGGTTTCAATCCGAAGGTAGCCGTCAGGGTGGCATCGTCGGGATAAAATACCTGCGCGCCCCATTCCGGCAAACTGCCAACTTTACCAGCCAGTTCCTGAAGCAAATCATCAACGGCAGCAGCCGTGTTGGGACCGTATTGGGCCTCAAGCTGGGTCTTTGAGCTCAGGATGACATAAACGGGGAAACGGTTATCTGCGCGTTCCAATTCGGACTTCTTGAACTTCTTTGCCAAACGGTCAAAGGTCTGCTGAATGTCTTCGAAATCTTCATCTGTTGCCCAGTGTTCAGGTTGCTCTTTAGCTTTCAAATCCTCCATGGAAAGAACGGCAGCTTTCGGTGCGGTGACGGGTTCTGCTTCGGAAGCGGCAACACCTTGTTCAGGCCCTTTCGCTTGCTGAGGCGTCTTTTGCTCTTCTTCGTCATCGAGAACCAGTTCAGGTCCCGGTTGGGTGCCATTATCCAGTTGGTTCCAGCCTAATTGGGTACTGACGGAGGCGGGGATGGCGAGATCGAAGTAGATTTCCATGGAATCGGGCCAAAGGTCCTGGAAGCGGTGCTTGTATCCCAGCAGGCGTTGGATGACCTGACCTGCGCTGTCATGGGCGGCTGCCCAATGCAGCCGTTCAACAGCGGTGGACTCTTTCCCTTTGTCCAGTTCTGCGAGGGCTTTAATGATGTTGATCTGGATACATTGGGGCCATTCCTGGGAATAGATCTCAGCCAGGTTATTGAGCAGCTCTGTGTTGTGC
>DPKV01000234.1:0-1134 GCA_003542325.1 Anaerolineaceae bacterium | reverse complement strand
GCCAGCATGGACCGGTGGACGAGTTGTGTGGTTTTCTCGATATCCCCAGCCTTGTAGGCCTGTCGGGCTTCCCATAGCGGTGTCAGCCAATCTTCGGGGCGGTCTACCGGAGGCTCTTCTTCCGTCAGGTATTGAATGATCGCGGCAAGTTTCTGCTGTTCCACCGAATCGGTTGACTGGCCGGCCAGCGCCTGGATGGCTTCAATGAATTGGGGGTCCAATTCGACAAGGCTGTTTAGAATGGTCTTTGACTGGTCGAGCAGCCCGAGTTTCTCATAGTTCAATGCTTGCAGGTATTGAACGTAAATATCACCGGGATAGTTGACCAACCAAAGCATACAGGCTTGCTTTACGAATTGATACTCTTCACAGGACGTCCCTGCATTTAGGATCGTCAGGAACTTATAACGATCAAGAGCGCTCAGATAATCCAAAGGGGAAGTGGATTTAGTCATGGTTAACTCGACTTTCGTAAATGATTGATTAAATTCATCGCAGTGATGACGCCCAACTGACGGATGATATCGGGATCGTTGGGGGCGTTACGTTTTGCTTGTTGGAGCATCGCTTCAGCACTGGCGTAGTCTTTGCATTCTTTCAAGGCAAGACCAGCGTAATAATAAGGGCGATGGTCATTGGGGTCTGCTTCTGCGCCTTTTTTGAAGACTTTGATCGCTTCTTCCAAATTCCTGCGGTCCTGGTAGGTTTTTCCTAATTCTATATAGGCTTCAACCAGGCCGGGTTCAAAGGCGATCGCATCAGAGAGATGGGCGATGGCCTGGTCCAGTTGACCGTTCTTCCGCTGTAAACGGCCCAGCATAAGCTGCACTTTTGCTTCCTCAGGCAGGATGCGCAGGATGGTTTGTGCGGTGAGCAGAGCCTCATCCAACCGGTTGGTCTGAATCATCAGGTCAGTCAGATAGGTCAGTACCTCAGGATTTTCACGGTTGGCGTCAGCAAGGGTGATTAATTCCGGCAGAACGGTTTCCGCTCCCTCAAATTCCTTCCTGATCTTGATGGCTTCCAGCGATAAGCGGGGGTTTTGAGCTTTCCCTTGTCGTTCCACCTTCAGCATCGAGAGCGCCTGATCGAATTGCCCCTGACGGGCAAGAGCCTGGGCAAGGATGATCCTGG
>DPKV01000224.1 GCA_003542325.1 Anaerolineaceae bacterium | reverse complement strand
TGGGGGAGGCGGCGGCCATGCGGGACTCGGCCGCGCTGCAGATCATTCGACGGTCCGGAACGTTGATCGGGACCGTTTTGGCGGGGGTGATCAATCTCTATAACCCGGAACTGATCGTGATCGGCGGGGGGATTTCGAAAATCGGTAACCTGCTGCTGGCGGAGATCCGCCGCGAGGTGCTCAAACGGGCATATTCTTATACAACCATGGGGCTGCGGATTGAATTTTCACCGATTGTGGATGATGTCGGCGTGATCGGCGCGGTGCACTTCGTGCGCGATTGGGTTTTCACAGTCGATGGGGTGAATATCTCGGAAGTTGATAATTAAATCTTTCTAAAAAGAAACTGAAAAGTCAAAAAGAAAGATTTTCTAAATAAAATAAATATATTGATATAGGAGCCTGTTGCACAAACCTATAAAATTCGCGAATTACGCAAAAATTTAGTAAAATAAACACAGTAGCAACACATCAACACAAGGAACAAGCAATGGGTCAATACAATTCTTAAATCCTTAAAGATTCTTAACCTTATTAAAGATCCTCCTCCTACAGATTCCGAAGAACCTGATCTGTTTTCTGGTAATGGTCAAATTGAGGAGGAGGAGGGGGCCGGGGCCATTGAAAATAAAAAACTTATTAAAATTTTAACTAGCTATGTTGACCAAAAGGTCCCGGATGAAAAGAAAACGAAACTGGCCCTATGGCTTCTGGAGGGAATCTGGCGAACATCGATTAAGAGCCCTGAAGGATTTGCCTGGAAAAAAGTAAAGGACAAAGTCCCGCCACCACCAAGGTTCCTGGCATTATTGGACTTAAGATTAGCAGATGTGAAAAATGGGATCTCTGGTTATGGGATATCGTTTGGCGAATTTTCTGAATGGTCCTCGGAACAAAAAAGTCGCCTTAGGTCTTATCTGCCAGTTGAAAATGGAAAAAATGGAGAATGGCGTAATGGGAATGACCAAATTGTCGATGGTCGACTCGCTGAAAATTAAAAACAGGCTTATGCGGAAGAACCTGAAATTTTAGACGCTTTCATTTCCAAAATTGAATCCCAAGGAATTGCGCGAAGGAGAGATATTACCAATTTTAGCGCGCCGCAGATGTCTCGCGGCACTGAATATCCTGACCTGTGGCGGTTGGAATTTGGAAACGATTATGGAAAGGCTTTCTTTGAGGAAAATATAGGGATTGATGTATTACAGTCATACCTGGGAGTTGAATATCAACAACTGGATATCTATGTGGGGCGCGTGTTGAAAAATGATTGATATTCTCAACTGGGACACCTGGAAGAACCAGATCGCTGTTATTTTGGGGAAATGGAACATGCTGGTCCAACGGTTCGTGCCGGCAGGTACAAAAATTCGGCAGGGAAGCTGCAGCCAACAATCTGCAGATTTTCCGGGGAGAGGCATGTCAGAAAGATGTTCTCAACTTCCCAGTGGAGGGTGGTTGAAACCAGGGGCATGGACGACGTTTCGAGTAGCCGAATTTTGTTTTCAACCCACCTGGCTATTATGGTAGTTTTCCCCACACACGTGGGGTGTACCTAACCATCGATATTGTGTTGTTCAAAATTGGCCGAGGTGGGAAATTAAACCTTGGTCTGTAATCAAGCAGCCGTTATTGTTTTCGCTTGATTTCCTGTAAAAGTTTCAATTGAAAAACAGTTTCTTCAACTAATTTATCACGAACCCAGTTCTTTCTTTCTTCTTCTATCACTTCACCTAAACCTTGCAGAATCTCAGTGCGATGAATGTTTTCAATTTGTCCAATGATAATCTCCAAACCATTCTCGAAGCTCAAACCAGTCTTTTGCTCAAATACCTCTTCATTGACCGGCCAGTGGTTCTTTAAGAAGAACCAGCTGTCAAAAACGTCGCGCATGGCGGGTTTCTTACGGGTGATGACGGCCGACAGCTTGCCTGCTGTCATGTCTGCTTGCTTCATCACAAGCATGGTGATCCCCAGATAATCTTTACGTTCAAAATTACTAAGCGACTCCCGGCGAGAAATCTCAACTTTGATATTGGCCTCGCCCCATTCGTAACTGACCAGGAAAAATAAAGTGTAACGTTTTTTGCGTGCCTCTCGCAGTTCACCATGTTTTTCAAGAATATACTTGACCCTCTCAAAGACCTGGTCCTCTTCACCTAACTTCAAAAGATTAAAATCCAGATCAATCGATAAGCGTGGCAGATCATAGAAAATCATGGCTGCTGTGCCGCCTTTAAAACCCAAGGCTGTGCGAAGTTCAGTATCCGTATAGATGTCCTTGAGAATTTCAATCAGCTTGGTGCGGTGCTTGGGTTTTTCCAATATGTTCCTCCTGATAGATTTGGTGATATTCATCTGCTCGATTGTGCATCGCTTTGCTCTTGTAGATATTCACAAATTCAAAGACCTTATCCCAATCCAATGCACCCAGGTTGTCAAAATGATAGTCTTTATATAGATACAGCGCATCCAGAAAAGCCCGTTCCGGTGAGGCGATGGTAATGTTGTCACGTTGAACCAAGCCGTGTTTGTCGAGCAAAATATCTTTGTTCATTTGGTGATACTGGAGAGTGTGCCCGTTAACCTTAACTGTACGGGTCAGATATGATATTGAGAAAATTCGCTCATAATGCTGGAAAGTGATTCCCGCTAAAAGAAAAACCGTTTCCAAGCTGATGTAAGATGGAGTGTAGAGCTTATTCGCCAGTTCAAAAGGATTGTATTCATCTTTTGCATAGATACCACGCGTAAGGCGTTTTATCGCTCCCTGTTTTGTCAGATATAACATCTGATTGCTGAGATTGTTATACGCCAAGTCAGGCATTAATAAGGAAATTTCTTTAAGCGAAAAGACCGTTTGGGGTTGTTTATGTAGTTCAATTAGTAGTTGATTTCTCATGTTACACCAACTGGAACCATTATATAGTCATGTATCCAGTTGGTATTATACCAAAATTGGACGAAAAACAAAAGTACTATTTAAAAAAATTTGTCATTTCAAAATAAAAAATAAATGCAATCTTGTACTATTATGGTTTGGGCTAAAATGAAAATAAGCGAAATTCTTATTAACGCATTCGAGAATGAGGCCATTCATCCCTTCCTGGATGGCAATGGCTGGGTAGGATGGTTATTAGTAACGTTCCCATTGGTCGCTTGGGGCTTGCTCTTCCAGCCTTTGCTGAATTTAAGTAATGACTCCACTGAAATTAGGTCAATCAAACGAAATAGACAATGTCAATGCCCCACAAACATGCANNACCCACTTTCATAACGGGAGCAACCCTTTTGCAGTAGAGTCAGTAATTTCATTGATATCAACCGGCAGGAGTATTATGATCGTTTGTTCTCGGTCAGCCAAAAGACAGCCTGGGAAGCCGGCTCTCGTTTTTCCCGAAGGGCGTTCATAGCCAGGCTGAGGATGCGAGTCATTGTATTTCACATCTGGAAAAATTGAGAGCATCTAACAGGGAAATGTTTGCGAAAGATCGCAGCAGAGAGACGCTGAGGACTTTGGTGGATTATTTGATCGGTTCGCCGATCAAATCCCATTACACAGACCCAGGAATCCTTGGAGATTGGCAACTTTAATATGATTCAACGTAACATCGAAAAGCTGGAAGCCGTTGGGATTGTGAGCGAAGTAACAGGCAACAAACGCAATCGAATCTATCGCGTCGAAGAAATACTGAACCTCTTGGAAGAGCAGTAATAAGTATCGATTGGTTGGAAATCATGCTGAGAGTGGCGGGATTGCGTTCAGAGGCGCTGTGTTACTGGCAGGTTTGGGTCATCAACGCGTAAGATATTCTTCTTTTGAGCACTTCGGAGGCTTTAATCCCATCGTTTATTGACTTTGTGTAGACAATAGGGAGAATAAAACATAGCCTAATTCGTATAGTCTTATGCGTATATTTTGGCACAAATATTTCCCGGCGGGGGAGGATGCCTGTTCTTTATGTTTATAGATCCGGAGAGATGTCTTCAGGATCAATGACCAGATCTACGTTTTCTTTGGATGAGACGGTGAAATTTCCAGAGTAGGGACTTGAGTTGCGGTGGAGAACGAGCTGGGCGGGGTGAAGTCCAGGAGCCTTAATAGGATCGTTTTGGATTTGTTGAATCGCCTCCGGACGGTTAGCCAACCGAGTTGTATCAACCATGGATGCCAGGTCGGGAAACCAGATGGTGATGTGGTAACCAAAATTGATAATACCAAACAGCTTGGCGCCAACGCGTTTTGCTCTGGCAACTAGAATATTACGAGGAAGTTTTGGGATATAAGGGGTCTTCGTCCGTGTGGATAAATCGAGAACCATCAGGACGTTTGTGGTCAAATTGCTGGAATCCACCGTTTTGAAATCCTTGTATTCAATGGCGGCCGTGCTATCAAGATCGGCTAATATGGGTGGTTTGACGACTGTACCGGATTCATTGCCATAAGCAACAACAGCGATGGGGAAGGGCTTGTCTACAATTTTGGTATCGCCTTCGATTATGATCTCAGTCTCGAAGTTTGTCAGGACGACCACCGGGTTTGACATTTTAAGTTCGAGCTCAATGGCTAATTTGGAGGCGAAAACATCTGCATATTTTCTTGATGCAGCAGCTCCTCTGGCCGGCCCAACTGCGGAAAGAGTTTCTTTGCCTACATTTCTTAGTAATTGTTTGATTTGTTCCAGTCCGGTTTCAAGATTTGACATGAGCTGCCTTTTGCCACTCTGTATTAAGAATAGCATGATTGCGTAGGAAAGCAGTCGAAGCTGCAACTCCGCTTTATGTGGGACCTACCTCGCCTCAGCAACAGGGGAATCAGGTTGAATTACTGTTGCGATATGTTGATCCTATTCCTAATTTCTATTGTGGTATGTTGATATTTATTATATAATATTTGGGACAGCCTGAGCGGGTTACTGGAATAGATAAATAGGAGGTCATCGAGTGAGATATTTTAGTAAAAGAATTTTTTCCTCAGTTCTGGTGGTTGGTATTGCTTTGCTGTTTGCCGCTACGGTGCAAGGAGCTTATATCGGACCGGACCGCAGTTATAGCTACTCATGTAATAGGCGTAAAGTTTGCACCTATGAAGCCAATCATCCTGACGAGACATATAATTGCACACTGACCCTTTATACGGGACCGGATGACAATTGTCAATCGGCAGCCAGCATTTGGCCCTATTTTTCCGTTGCCGGTGGCTGTACACATTGGACACACAATTGCTCAACGGCCGGAGAATGCTCTGTCTGGTCAACAGGATCCAGCACGCAATCCTGTACGATTGGACAAACTGGATGTGTTGCAACAACGTGTTCGGGTACTTATTCGTCCGCCACTTGTTCAAGCTCGGTGACTTGCGCTTCCTATGGGGATAACGGTTGGTGCTCAGGCAGCGGCAGTGTGACGTTTAATGCCAGCGAACCTATATCTGGAGAAGTCATCACGTATATTGAGGGGTCCTATGGATCAGGGGATCAGACGTTGTGCGATCCTGCAAATGCAGCCAATGTCTCTTGTTCGTGGACTCCGTCAACAGATGGAAATTTTGGATTGTCCTATTGGGCGCATTCTTCCTGGGGGGACACCAGCACAATGGGTTCAGCTTCGTTGAAAATTGATACGGTAAGCCCAACGGCAAGCTTCAACCTGGCTGGAACCCATGGTACCAACGGATGGTGGGTCAGCCCTGTGACCGTTACAGTAACGGGAAGTGATGCAACCTCCGGAATAGCTTCCACTAATTTGACGGTAAATTCGTCGCCGGCCTCATCGCCTGCGACCGTTTCTGCAGAAGGAGTCAATGCTGTAACTGGAAGCGTGGTGGACAACGCGGGCTGGTCTTCAAACACAGTGTCGCAAACAATAAATATTGATACAGTCTCGCCAACCATTTCGCTCACTTTATCGCCAGCCACGCCGAATGGCAGTAGTGGGTGGTATATTGCCTCTCCGCAGGCGACGGTCTCGGGATCGGATGCAACGTCCGGGCTGGCCTCCACCGGAGTCCGGTTGGATGGGGGAGCGACTCAAGCGAGTCCAGTTTTTGTTAGCGACGGTTCACATTCGGTGGTGGGTGAAGCCAGGGATGTAGCCGGGAATACAGCCAACACTTCATCGTTAATTGTAAATGTGGATACCATCGCTCCCGTCGTTGAATTGGTCGTCTCGCCGGCAGTGCCCGATGGGGACAATAATTGGTATATAAGCTGGCCGACGGTTAACATCAATGGGTCAGATGGTGGGTCAGGGCTCGAAGATGTATTGATGAAGGTGGACGGTGGCGCCTGGGAGTCTGGCCCAATCACAGTATCGAGTGACGGGACGCATGTCTTCGACGGGATGGCAAAGGACATTGCCGGCTGGACTGAAAATATCTCTGAGACCCTCAGGATTGACACGACGGCACCTGTTCTTTCGTTTACTTCTCATTCAGATGGAGACTATATCGCAGGATCGGTGACGATAAAAGGTGATGGACTAGATGAGGCGTCTGGCATGGCCATTGTTGAATTCTCCTCTGATGGCACAACCTGGCAATCCGCTTCTCTGTCCGGTGGGGCCTGGTCTTATTACTGGGATGCAAGCGCCCTTAATGATGGAAACTACACTCTGTCGGTGCGTGGATATGATGCAGCTGGCAATTATGGCGAGACCTCCATTGATATTGTTTTGACTAGGAGTCTCCCGAGCATCAACATTTCTGAATTGTGGTACATCTGGCAGTCAGGAGATCTGAGCGTAACAGAAGGCGGGGTGCCGATAACCTCGGTGAGAGTAACGGTTTCAGATCCTCAGGGTCGTTGGCCGTCCGTGGTGATCTATTCGTCATCACGGCCTGACAGCAAGAGCCAGGTCACCTGGGACCGGTTGTTTGGAGATGGGACAGTCGCGCCTCCCGGGACATACAATGTTGTAGCCACCGTCACTGATACAATGGGCCGGAAGGCGTCTGATACAGGGCAAATCGTTATCCCTGAGTCTTCGACGGCAACCCCTACGGCTAAGCCAGCAGAACAGGATCAGCCGACCGCTGAACCAACCACCCCGGCGAGTACGCCCGAACCTACCGTTGTGGCCGAAGTGCCGCCCGATGAGCCGCCCGAAGAAAAGGAACCCATAGTTGTCATTGAGAAAGATTTGAAACCCTTCCCGTGGTTGTTATCGCTGGGATTCGTGGCGGTCGCGCTGATTGGGGTTACCAGGTTGTACGACCCCAGACCGCCGGCTTTGAGAAAGATCGCTGATTTATTCGACGATGCGTCAGCCATCAATCAAGAAATCAATACGACAAAAAACATAAACACCCGACACAAGAAATAGGAGGAAAGAAGAAGCATGTTATCCGAAAGTTTGGCAAACCTGACAACTGATGTTCTGATTGTTCTTATCCTGGGGGCAATCCTGGTCATGGAGGTTGTCACTATGTTGAACCAGGCCCGTCAGGCCGGGTCCATGAGAAAGCTTGAAAAGCAGGCGCGGAATTATATGCAGGAAGACCTGCGGATCAAAAGGGGGCAGTTGGAACACGAGATGGAAGACGCCATCGCTGTTCAGGACCCAAAGGTTTGGCTGGCGTCTGTAATTGGAGCTGTGACCGGAGTGCGGCCGGAATTGCAGGATCTCCAATCCATGGATATCTCTCCAGGGATTAAGGTCATTACCGGGGACACCCGGGACTTCAAACGTTATATCCTCACTCCGGCAATTCCGCCGAAAATAGTGTATAAGATGGCTGACCCCAAATACAAAGAGGGACTGGATGCGCGAATGCCCAGTGTTTTTGGGAAAAACCCCAAGAAGAACCTCGAACCGATTGAGCTAAGCGTATTGAACGCCGGTATTTTCTTTGATCGCCAGGCGAAGGCCGTATGGGTAAAACTCACTCATCAGGATTTATCCACAGACGAACTGATGCTGTACGCTTTGGATCTCGCCTAATACATATATTTCTCCCAACAAGGGCCGTCAGCATTCAGAAAAACTCTGACGGCCCGAGATGTTAATTGAAATAGGAGAAGGGAATAAGTGAAACGACCTGTTTGTGTTTTCGCTAATCCTGAAATAATTCCTTCCTTTGAAGCCGATCTCCAGGAAATGGCTGACGGTTGGTGGGCAAAACCTTTCTATTACAGCGCTGGGCTGGTAATTGATTTTGAGGGTGGTTTT
>DPKV01000111.1:7441-8651 GCA_003542325.1 Anaerolineaceae bacterium | reverse complement strand
AGCGATCAAATTTCTCCTTAGCCATCGTAATAAATACTCCTCAATCTATTAATTTTTAGAAATATTACAGTCCAGCGACTTTTTTCATTACAGCGTCTGAGACCGGTGCGTAATGGTCAAACTCCATAGTGAAAACACCTCGGCCTTTGGTCGCAGAACGCAATTCAGTAGCATATCCAAACATTTCCGCCAAGGGAACCTCGCCATGGATAGCCTGCGCATTACCGGGCCTCACGTCCATTCCCAGCACATTACCGTGTCGGGAATTGATCTGACCCAGTACCTCGCCTGTATGATCTTCAGGCACAACAACTTCAACCTTCATGATCGGTTCAAGTAACACAGGCTTTCCTTTCGGTGCACCTTCACGGAATGCAAATATTGCAGCCATCCGAAAAGCCATATCACTGGAATCGACTTCATGGTAAGACCCGTCCAACAAAGTTACCTTGAGGTCCGTCATCGGGTAACCGGATACGACGCCGCCTTCGACGGCTTCCCGGACACCCTTTTCAACAGCGGGAATATATTCCTTGGGAATGGTCCCGCCGCGGATCTGATCTTCAAACACGAACCCTGAACCACTTTCGAGGGGTTCAAGTTTCAGGACCACATGCCCATATTGGCCGTGTCCACCGGTCTGCTTGACATACCGATAATCAACTTCCGGCACCTCTCGGGTGATGGTCTCATGATAAGCCACCCGAGGGCTGCCCACATTCGCCTGGACTTTGAACTCCCGCAACATCCGATCAACCAGGATGTCCAGATGGAGTTCACCCATCCCACTAATGATCGTCTGTCCGGTTTCCTCATCCACCCGCACCTTAAAGGTAGGGTCTTCTTCAGCAAGCTTCTGCAAAGCAACGCTCATCTTATCCTGATCGGCCAGGGTCTTAGGCTCAATCGCAACCGAGATCACCGGGTCCGGGAAGTTGATCGTTTCAAGAACGATTGGGTTATTCAGATCACTTAATGTGTCGCCTGTGAAACTCTGCTTCAAGCCCAATATGGCACCAATATCACCGGCGTGGATTTCATCCACATCCTCACGGTGATCGGCATACATATGCAGCAGGCGTCCCACACGTTCACGACTCTCTTGAGTTGCGTTGAGATAGGTGGCGCCCTTCTTGACTGTTCCCGAGTAGACCCGGATATAAGCCAGCCGTCCCACATAGGGATCGGTAACGATCTTGAAAACCAATGC
>DPKV01000111.1:0-7322 GCA_003542325.1 Anaerolineaceae bacterium | reverse complement strand
GACACCATGGCGCAGGGCAGCCTTTAGCTCTTCAATGCTTAAGGTCTCGCCTTCCAGGTATCGCATGGTAAGCTCGTCATCCAGCTCAACGATCCGCTCCACCATTTCAGCCCTTTGGAATTTCACCTTTTCCAACAGGTCTTCCGGAATATCAGTATAGACTGGCTGGCTGCCCAGCTCATCTTCAAAGAGGATCACCTTTTCGGTGAGAAGATCGACCACACCTGCGAAGTCGCTTTCATTTCCAATCGGAACCTGCATAGCCAGCGGCTTTGCACCGAGGCGTTCCTCAATGGATTCAATGGTCCGGTCAAAGGACGCACCTACCCGGTCCATTTTATTGGCAAAGCAAATCCGGGGGACGTTATACCGGTTCGCCTGCCGCCAGACGGTCTCGCTTTGCGGTTCAACGCCTTGCACGGCATCAAACACAACGATCCCGCCATCCAGAACGCGTAAAGAGCGCTGGACTTCAGCAGTGAAGTCGATATGACCGGGGGTATCAATGATGTTGATCTGGTGATCTTTCCAAAAGGTCGTCACCGCTGCTGACACAATGGTAATACCCCGTTCGCGTTCCTGTTCCATCCAGTCGGTAACGGTTGTACCATCATCGACCGATCCGATCCGATAGGTACGTCCGGTATAGAACAGAATTCGCTCTGTTGTTGTGGTCTTCCCGGCGTCAATATGCGCGATAATACCAATATTGCGATATCGCTCCAGGGGGTATTCCTGCTCAGCCATTAACTAACATCCAATCCGGTCAAATTTAACAAGCTCAGGTATTACAGACGGAAATGAGAGAAAGCCCGGTTCGCTTCTGCCATCCGGTGTGCTTCCTCACGTCGACGATAGGCAGCGCCCTGGTTTGTGGCGGCGTCCATCAATTCGCCTGCTAATTTTTCCGCAAAAGACTTGCCTGATCGGGCACGTGAAGCGGCAATGATCCAGCGCATCGCCAGAGTCTTCCGGCGGCTGGGTTCCACTTCCATCGGGACCTGATAGGTTGCACCGCCCACACGTCGTGGGCGCACTTCCATCAACGGAGAGACATTTTTAAGCGCGGCATCAAATGTCTCGACCGGGTCCTTCCCTGTCCGATCTTCGACCAATTCAAGGGCATCGTACATCAGCCGGGTGGCTGTGCTTTTCTTGCCTTTGATCATGATCCGATTAATCATCTCCTGGATTTCCAATTTACCATAGCGAACGTCAGGAGAGACTTCTCGTTTTTCCGGTGTATATCTTCGCGCCATTCTTACTCCTTACAAAATCCTAAAAATTAAAATAGGGCAAAGCATCTAAACGAGCCCATTGAGACCGATTACAATGCTTCGCCCTAACTTAAAATGAAAACAGATTGCTGGCTTACTTAGGCTTTTTTGCGCCGTATTTTGAGCGGCCGCGAGCGCGGTCTTCAACACCAGTCGAATCTAATGTGCCTCGGACGATGTGGTAGCGCACACCTGGCAGGTCCTTGACACGGCCGCCGCGCACGAGCACAACGGAGTGCTCCTGGAGCTGATGGCCTTCGCCGGGGATATAGGCAGTGACTTCCATATGATTCGTCAGACGCACACGGGCGATCTTTCGCAGAGCGGAGTTCGGTTTCTTTGGGGTCATTGTACGCACGACCGTGCAAACGCCGCGTTTCTGCGGAGCGCCTTTCGGCTGCCGGATCCGTTTTTGCTTGTCGGAGTTATACGTAAATTGCAGCGCAGGAGCTTTGCTCTTCTTGCGTTTTGACGTACGGCCTTTGCGTATCAATTGGTTGATCGTTGGCACATTTGCCTCCAAATCCTAAAAATATCTTCTTCCATTAAGGGAGGCCATCATCATCATACAAGATGGCCTCGTTGTTATCTTAGTTTTTCCTCCAGGGACTGCCGGTTTTGTAGGGCCGTCATGAAGGTAACGAGGTGTGATTCTACCATGTCTGACAGGGTGCGTCAAGGCAAAGCAGACCTGTTTTCCTGGGCTATAAGTCTCTCCCGATGCTGATCAGACCTGTCGGCGTATTGGGCATTCGGGCTTTGTCTTCATCTTTACCGAACTTCACAATCTCGCCGGTATCCAAAACAGCTTCAATGGACAGACCCAGGCTTTGCATCTCCTTCACCAGCACCTTGAACGCTGCCGGGATACCGGGATCTTCAATCGGCTCGCCTTTAACGATGGATTCATAGGTGCTGACCCGACCGGTGACATCATCGGATTTCACGGTCAGCATTTCCTGCAAAGTGTAAGCTGCGCCGTAGGCCTCAAGCGCCCAGACTTCCATCTCACCAAACCGCTGACCACCGAATTGCGCCTTGCCGCCCAGCGGCTGCTGGGTTACGAGGCTGTATGGGCCGGTTGAGCGGGCGTGAACTTTATCCTCCACCAAGTGATGCAGTTTCATGACAGTCATCAGGCCAACGGTCACGGGGTGATCATAATAATCCCCGGTCTTCCCGTCACGCAATTTCTGCTTTCCAAGCGTCGGCATCGGCTGTCCGACTTCTTCCATGACCTCGCGAGCTTTTTCCCGCAGTTCTTCACCGACCAGATTCTTGCGAGATTTGTAGCCCTTATCCGCCATCCAAAGCACAAGGCAGGCTTCAATGGCTCGGGTATCCTGGTCAAACCTTTCACTGATTGGAATTTCATCCGTTTCAAAGGCTGCGATGGTATCAGGGTCATACCCCTCATCGCGCAGCCATTCCTTCATTGTTACACGGCGGGCAAAGTTCTGGTCTGAGGACATTTCATACACATCATAGCCGCGCTCGCCAAGCCATTGCTCCAGATAAAGCAGGCGGACTTCGTCTTCATCACGGATCATTTCCGGGTCATAGCTCTGCTCATCCAGCCATTCCCAGGCTTTCTCAGCGGCCACATCCCAGGCTTTATCGATCATCCATGCCCTGGCCAGCTCACCTTCGATTTCATATTCGGTTGCGCCATCAAATACAGGTGTGATCGCCCGGAAACCGAGGCGTTCTGCCGCCCAACCCAGGTGGGTTTCGAGGACCTGGCCAATGTTCATACGGCCTGGCACACCCAGGGGGTTGAGAATGACATCAATTGAACGGCCGTTGTTCAGGAAAGGCATATCCTCAATCGGGACCACCAGGGAGACAACACCCTTGTTCCCATGACGACCGGCCATCTTGTCACCAGCGGTGATCTTACGGTGCTGCGCCACAGAGACTCGCACCATCATATCCACACCGGCCTTGAGATCGGAATTTTCTTCCCGGGTGAAGACTTTGACATCCACAACGATTCCATGCTCGCCATGCGGCATGCGAAGGGAGGTATCTTTCACATCACGGGATTTTTCACCAAAGATCGCCCGCAGCAGCCGTTCTTCCGGGGTCAATTCTTTTTCACCTTTGGGCGTGATCTTTCCCACGAGGATATCGTTCGGGCCGACTTCAGCGCCGATCCGGATGATCCCGTGCTCGTCAAGGTTACGGATCGCTTCTTCACCAACATTGGGAATATCCCGGGTGATCTCTTCCGGACCCAGTTTGGTGTCACGGGCTTCAACCTCATGCTTTTCGATATGCACGGAGGTATAGCGGTCTTCCTGAACCAGTTTTTCTGAGATCAGGATCGCGTCCTCAAAGTTGCCGCCTTCCCAGGGAAGGAATGCCACAAGGACGTTTTGTCCCAGGGCCAGTTTTCCGTCCACGGAAGAGGATGAGTCGCCTATAATCTGTCCCTTTAGCACGCGCTGCCCTTTGATGACAGCCGGGCGCTGGTCAATACAGGTGGATTGATTGGAACGGCGGTACTTCCGTAAATTGTA
Source organism: Anaerolineaceae bacterium (assembly GCA_003542325.1). GTDB lineage: Bacteria > Chloroflexota > Anaerolineae > Anaerolineales > Anaerolineaceae > Brevifilum. The sequence goes on along the minus strand of DPKV01000111.1, from coordinate 3,523 downwards.
GGTGCGAATTTTGTTGCCCTTTTCACGCACCTGGATCATCCGGCCGGTCACGGAAACCACTTCACCCTCATCCTCAGCCACAACAAGCTGACCCGAGTCGAGAGCAGCATAGGATTCCATGCCGGTGGATACGATGGGAACCTCAGGACTGACCAACGGGACAGCCTGAGCCTGCATGTTCGAGCCCATCAAGGCCCGGTTCGCATCATCATGTTCCAGGAACGGGATCAGCGCGGCGCTGACGCCAACGATCTGCTGCGGCGCCACGTCCATATAATCAATCTGTTCCGGGTTGCTCAGTGTGAAGCCGGAATGGAAGCGGCATGATACCCGTCGTGTAAATTCACGATGTTCATTGAGCGGCGCATTCGCCTGAGCAATCACGAATTTATCTTCCCTGTCTGCAGAGAGATATTCGTATTGATCCGTTATGTACGGCGTGACGAGGATCAGGTCCACATCCAGTTTCGAAAGTTTTTTCGCCAGGTCCTTATCGATCCGCTCACCTTTGACGCCAATAACCTTATTGTTCTTGGGGTCTTTGATATCTTCCCGCAGCTCACGGCCTTCCAGTTCATCCGAAGGCTTTAAGGCTTTAACTATTCGACGGTACGGTGTTTCGATAAAGCCGTATTCGTTGACCGTGGCATACGTTGCCATCCGGCCGATCAGACCAATGTTTGGACCTTCCGGCGTTTCAATCGGGCAGATACGACCATAGTGGGTGTGGTGAACGTCACGGACATCAAAGCCGGCCCGTTCTCGCCGCAGACCGCCAGGGCCCAGGGCTGAGAGGGTTCGTTTGTGTCGAAGTTCCGAAAGAGGGTTGGTTTCTTCCATGAACTGTGAAAGCTGGCTGGAGCCAAAGAATTCACGCAGGGACGCGACTACCGGCCGGATGTTCACCAAGCTGGTCGGTGAGACCTGGTCCTGGTCACGAATGGACATCCGCTCGCGGATGACACGTTCCATCCGGCGCAGGCCAACGCGCAGTTTGTTTTGGATCAACTCACCAACCGTTTTCACACGGCGGTTGCCGAGGTGGTCAATATCATCTTCGCGCTGGGTGCCATTATTGATCTGGATCATCCGGCGCACGATCTGGACGATATCCGATTTGGTGATCGTCCGATGGCTGATCGGAATATTTTGATCCAGTTTCTGGTTCAGTTTGTAGCGACCGACGCGTTCCAGATCGTAACGACGCTGGTCAAAAAGTTGTTCTTCGAGAAATTCTTTCGCATTCTCAAGGGTTGGCGGGTCGCCGGGGCGCAGGCGTTTGAAGAACTCAATCAGAGCGGCTTCAGCAATCGAATCTCCGTTTTCGAGATTCCAGGCGGGTTCCTGATTGATTGAAGAGGGAATAAAGAGGCGATCAGGATTGTTGTCCACATCCTGGAAGATCGACATCATCTCTTCATCGGAACCGGTCAGGATAGGCGTTTCCTCGCCCATACCATCATCCACCATCGCCAACGCACGCAGAAACACCGTTACCGGTGTGGTGCGTTTTCGGTTGAATTTGATGATGATGTAATCGTTCTTGCGGGTTTCAAATTCCATCCAGGCGCCCCGATCAGGGATCATTTTCGCCGTGGAAAGGAAACGACCGGTCGCCCGATCAACCTCACGCTCAAAGTAGACACCGGGGGAACGGATCAACTGGGACACCACTACCCGCTCGGTGCCGTTAATAATGAAGGTACCCTTGGGAGTCATCTCAGGAAAATCACCCAGGAACAGGTCCTGACGGATCGGCTCGGGAATTTCTTTTCCTTTTAACAACACGGTCACGTAAAGGGGAGAAGCATAGGTGAGGTCACGTTCGAGGCATTCCTCAATCGTGGTCTTCGGTTCCTCAAACCAATACTTCAAATCCCACTCTTTTGAGAAGTCGTCACCGCTGGGGAAATAAAGCTGCATCCCCTTGTTGTAAGATTCGATGGGTGATATCTCTGCAAATAAACCATGAAATCCTTCCCGCTTGAGGCGGTTGAAGGAATCCATTTGCACTTGAATTAATTTTGGTAATTCCAAACCAACTGGAATACGCTGGTACGATTTTGTGGGCAACAATTCTGCCATTCAGCACTCCTGGAAAACTAAAGTTACCGGGATTTACTTATAATTGATAACAATTAAATAGAACACCATGCGCAAAGCGCAAGTGTTCATTATAGCAAACACATAATCAAGAGTCAAGCAATACTCGATGGATAATCTGTTTCAGGGCAACCGAATAGACCCTCATTACATTTAATTATATTGTATATCCGGGTTTTGCACAACCTTTTCCTTGTTTTAGATCGGCGGGAAGGTATCCACGGGGAGGTCCATGATCTCGCAGGCGTCTTCAATCCTTAGCATGGATAATTTCCCTTCGGTCTGGAGCCGCTGCAAGGCTTCTTCCCGATCCAAAATGCCTGCCCGAACCATGTTGCCCAGAAAAGCATCCAGATAGGTGGCGCCCATCATTGAACTGAACATATAGTTCTTGATCTCACCAAAGGTGCAGTCCGCCTTCCACCTGGAGTTGCAGCCTGCGGGCAATTCCCAGCCCACCTCTTCCAGGGCCTGATTGCATTCGGTTTCGTCCCAACCTGAATAGTGGAAAAACTCGATTGCTTTGATATTGGGGTAACGCATCCGCAGGTAGGCTGTATGTGGGTTGATGTACATCAGGGAGGATTGAATGCCAATCGGGATATACCGCCAGACCGAGGCGTTCCTGAACAACAGTCCAACCCCATTGCCAATCAACCTGAACGCCCTTTTAACCTGATTCATAAACCCGTAATTCTTATCCGGGTCAACGTCCTTTTTTGATTTCATTGCGGAAGGGAGGAAGGGCACCGCTTCATACTTATTCCCGCCGAATACGATGGTGGGGATCTTTTCCTTTTTCGCCAGTCTGAAGACTTCCCGATTGACCAGCTTGCAGGGCGCACAGCTCAGGCTCGCTAAAGCCGGTGAGGGTTTTTTCTTCCAGAGCTGCACAAAGGTCCGGGCCAATTTGCGGTGTTCCTCGCGGGAGATACTCATCTCCACCAGAGGCACATCCAGCAGCGCACACATCCGTTTGACGTTGTCTTCAATGGTCTGAGGCGTGAAAGGCGTCCGGTAATAGGCTGCCAGACAGCGGAAATGATGTTTCTTCACGAGCGTATATAATAGATAAGTGCTGTCCCGTCCGCCGCTGACGCCAACCAGACAGTCATAGGATTTTCCTTTACCTCGTTCACGCAAATCATTGACGCCTTTATCCAATAATGCAGCGTTTGGGGTGTAATATGCCAGATCGGGGTTTTCCTGACAAACAGCGCAAACGCCATCAGTAAATTCCACCTGGGTGGAAATGGGTAAAACGCAGGATTGGCAGCGCTGAGAATCATCCAATTTGATCTGGTTCATAAAACTCTCCAAAGTCCACAAAAAGAAAGTAGTTGAATTGGTTGATTATATCAGGATTCTCCTTTGAAAAATGTAGGGGCGTTGCATGCAACGCCCCTACGGTTCACTTCAA